>JAHIYU010000163.1 GCA_018814885.1 bacterium
ACTCGAGATCGAAGCGCAGAACCGGCCTCGCCATGGTACAATCCGGCTGCTTGACGACGGAAGCCCCGCGGTCCTGCCACCGGGCGGTGAAACTGGGTGCTTTGCGGGCTCAGTCGTATGCTTCATGAATAATCCGGGCTAGACACACTGCAGGTTCGGTTGGACAAGGAGGGACGCATCGACTGGGACCTTTGGTGCGTGGACGGGTCTTCGGTGCGAGCCTCGCGAGACGCGGCCGGCGCGATTGGCTGGGGACAAGGGTTACAGCTATGCCCGCATCCGCCGCTGGTTGCGTCGCCGCGCGATCACAGGAGTTTCCTGAGAAATTCGTGACCGATTCAGATAACATATAGTCCCACAACAAGATGGTGATTCCCGTATGTGGAAGTGGTGGTCCCGCCGTAGGATAGCCAGAGACTTGCGAGATTTCTGGGGAATCTTCGGAGGACCACCATGGCGGAGGATAGCAGACTGAGCGCAAAGGTGAAGGGCCAAATCACACGGTTTGCGAGGCGGCTTGGCGCCGGGTTGACGAAACCCGACCGGCGACTTGTGACCGAAATGCTCTACGGCATCCAGGCTGGTAAGGATGTCAAGATCTCGAATATCGCCAGAGCACTGAACGAACCGATCGCACTGATCAAGACCGAGGATCGTCTATGTCGACGGCTGGCAACTCATGATCTTACCCATCACGTGAACCGTTGGCTGAGCCGTGAGGGCGCGTTCGCGGTCACCGATGACACCGTGCTGGCTGTCGATCTTGGAGATATTCGCAAGACATACGCGAAGGCAATGGAACATCTGGCGTACGTGCACGATGGCAGTCAGCATGGCGAGATCGTGCCGGGTTACTGGCTCACTGAAATCGTCGCAGCGCATCCGTACGGGGATCGGGTTATCCCGATGTACGGCGAGTTGTACTCGGTGGAAGCGCCCCTGTTTCGTAGCGAGAACGAACAGATCTTGCAGTCCATCTTCCGGGTCATGGCGGCGACAAAGGGCCGGGGCATCGTGGCGATTGACCGCGGAGGTGACCGCTGCGAGTTGCTGATTCCCTTGCTAGACAAGGGGATTCGCTTCGTCATCAGAGAACGCGGCGACCGCCACGTGTTGTTGTCAGGGGAGAGGCGCTACGCCGTAGCCACGGCGGTCCGTCGTTGCCGAGCCGAGGTCGAGCGCGAGGTTGAGATCGAGAAGGAAGGCTGTCGGCGACGTTACACGCTACGCCTGGGATCGCTACCCGTGCGCATGCCAGAGCGCCCCAACGTGCCGCTATGGCTAGTGGTGATCTACGGCTTTGGACAAGAGCCAATCATATTGTTGACGAACATCGCGCCGTCGTCTGATCGCGAGCACGCGGTATGGATAGGCGACGTGTATTTGACGCGGTGGAAGTGCGAGGAGACGTATCGATTCCTGAAGCAAGGTTACAATCTGGAAGATGTCCGCGTGCGTGGGTACACGGCACTGCGCAATGTGTATGCATTATTGAACGCGGTCTTGTATTTCGTGAGTGTGGTGATCGGGACGCGGGCAAAGCTCAGGTTGTTGTTCCGCGAGCTGTGCGTAAGGGCGAAGCGCTTCTTTGAAATCGCGGCGTTTTACCAGTACGCTGTGGCTGACGGGATCTATCGACTGTTGTTCGCCTCGCGGGGAGGTATAGCGCCACCAGGGCCACCCGCGGACCCGGGCCAACTTTGCCTTTTTGCGGCAGGGTAGATCGGCGTGGAATTTCTCAGGAAACTCCTGCGCGATCACTGTTGTAATTCCGCAGCGAAGTGATCAACTCGAACACCACGCCGGCGTCCAGACGTAGAAGCTGCCCTCCTCGCGAACTCATGGCGCTGCTGGATTCGGACGACATGATGCTGCCCGGTAAGCTCTCGGCCCAGGCCGCCGTCTTCGCGTCCCTGCCCGAGGTGAACCTGGTCTGCACCGACTTCCGACGTGTCGATGCCGACGGCGCCGTCTTCGCCTTCCTGGACCGCCCCTGCCACGACTACCGCGTCAACGGCGAGGGCATCTCCGCCGGCGGCTGGCGCCGCTTCCCCTCGGTGATCCGGGCCCGTGAAAGCCAGCTCGACCACATCACCGACCCCGAGATGCGCCGCTACCTGGACGAGCGTCTGCTCTACATGCGCCTCGGCTACTCCTGGGGCCTGCGCGGCGACGGCCGCTACGGGGAGGCCCTGCCCGCCTACCGCGAGGCCATCGCCCACCGGTGGCCTGGCGGGGCTTCAGCGGCCTGGTCATGACGCGGCTGCTCACACTGTTGCGGCTCGAGCGCCGCGACTGACCCACGCCGATCGCACAACGCAACAGGGGGTCCGGCGAACCGGACCCCCTTGCAGTGCGAACTCGGAACCAGGATCGGTTCTTAGTTCAGGCCGACCGTGGCACCGATGAACATCGCCAGCGGGTCGTTGTTGCCCAGGGAGATGATCTTGCCCATCTCCGGCTTGTTGAACTGGATGTCCACGCGGACGTTGGACTTGGGCTGCCAGAACATGCCCGCGGTCCAGTCGTAGGAGTGGTACTTCCAGGTGTCGTCGTAGTCCGGATCCGGATCGGCGCCGTCCACCTCTTCGTACTTGTCGATCATGTACGCGCCGTACACGGCGCCCATGATGCCGAAGTGCTTGGAGATCTGCTCCCAGGCCGCGACGCGCACGCCCGGCAACGCGATCATTCCGTCCTTCTCCTCGTAATCGCCCGTCGTGTGCTTCTCGTTGCCCATGGCGGCGAAGATCTCGATGGAGGTCTGGCCGTCACACGCGTTCTTCAGGAACTTACCGGTGCTGGCGTAGACGCCGAACACGGAAGTATCCGTCGGATCCGGGGTCGGATTCCCGAAAGGCTCGTAGGAACCCGAGCCGAACACGATACTGGCCTGGTAGATGCGCGTGGCGGTGTCCTTGCGGGCGTTGAGACTGCCGGAGAGGAAGCCGTTCTTGTTTTCGACGACATCGGTCCCGTTGAGGAACTCGTGCTTCTCGCCCTTCTTCATGACCTCGGCCGAGACGTTCAGGTCTGCGCCGTTGCCCCAGCTGAACAGGGCGCCGACGCCGCTGCTGCTGTCGGTGAGCGAGTTGTCGCCCGCGGCGTCCGTGTACGAATCCGCGCCGAAGAAGATGTTGGCGGACCAGGCGCCGGCCCCGTTCGGCTTGGCGACACCGATGTTGATCCAGGGATGCGTGGTGCCCTCGTAGCCCTGCGGCAGGTTGCCATAGTTCATGAGGGAGAAGCCGTCCATATCACGGCTGTTGCCCCACATGAAGTTGGAGGACCGCGTGCCGTAGTCCGTACGGCCGACGTCCAGGATCATCCACAGATCCTCCTTGCACTCCCACCAGGCCCGGCCGAAGGGATCGGGGTAGTTGGAGGGGGATCCGGCCAGGCACTCGGTGTCGAGCTCCACCCCGTTCCCGTTGTAGATCACGAGATGGGGGAACGCGTTGAAGATGGCCGTGGTGTTGTTGAGCGTGGTGCCACCCATGCTCGAATGGGCGACCTCCGAACCGATGGTCGCGACGGTGCAGCCACCGCAGTCGGGATTGCCGCACTTGCCGCAGTCGGCCAGCGCGTTGGCGGCACCGAACGTCATCAGCATGACCATGAACAGCACAAACAGTTTTCGCGAATTCAAGGCGGTCTCCTTCCGGCATAACCATGTCGCCAGCCGGGCATTCCTTGTATCCGGCGGCAAATTCTGGGCGGTATGTTGACACCCGCCACCACGGGGGGCAAGGATTATTTGGCCTGTTTTGAGAATGTCTATCATTTGCCCCAGCCCCCCCGAAACGCCCGTTATCCGCCGTTGACAGGCCAGGAGGCCTTCTCTAGCTTGAGCAGCGTACTTCCTTGCCGATAAGGACTTGAGCTGGCAAGAGACTTCGGATCGCCAGATCCCGCCCCCGACCCGAGGAGTCCGGATGGAATCGAGCCCCTCGAGACCGGCCCCGTCGCCCTCCCGCCAGGCGGCCTTGATCGGCCTGGTCCTGGCCCTGGCCCTCGTGGTGGCCTGGTCGCCGCCCGCCGGCGCCCAGCACGACGAGCAGGCCGACCCGGGCGCCCACGCCGAGGCGGCCCACGCCCAAGCCGAGGAGGCCGACCACTCCGGCGAGGCCGACGACCATCACAGCCCGGCCCTCGGCGCCCGCCTGCCCCTGTGGAGCGTCTTGCCCTTCGCGGGCATCCTGCTGTCGATCGCCGTCTTCCCGCTGGTGGCGCCGCACTTCTGGCACCGGCACTTCCCGAAGGTGTCGGCCTTCTGGGCCCTGGCCTTCGCGCTGCCCTTCCTGATCGCCTACCGGACCGAGGCGGTGCAGTCGATCCTGCACATCTACCTGATCGACTACATACCGTTCATCATCCTGCTCTGGGCCCTGTTCTCGATCTCGGGCGGCATCTACGTGGGCGGCAGCCTGCTGGGTACGCCCGCGGTCAACGTGGTGCTGCTGCTGATCGGCACCGTCCTGGCCTCCTGGATCGGCACCACGGGCGCCGCCATGGTCATGATCCGTCCCCTGCTGCGCGCCAACGGCTGGCGCCGGCGCAAGGTGCACGTGATCGTCTTCTTCATCTTCCTGGTGGCCAACATCGGCGGCTCGCTGACGCCCCTGGGCGATCCGCCGCTGTTCCTGGGCTTCCTGCACGGCGTGCCTTTCTTCTGGGTGACCAAGGCCCTGCTGCCGCACATGCTCCTGGTAGTAGCGCTCCTGCTGGGCGTCTTCTTCGCCATCGACAGCTACTGGTTCCGCAAGGAGGAGGAACCCGCACCGGACGACGGCCAGGGCGAGGGCATCAGGATCGAAGGGCTGCACAACCTCCTGTTCCTGCTGGGCGTGATGGGCGGCGTGATCTTCTCGGGATCGGTCAAGCTGACGTCGCTCGCCGTGTACGGGCACGTCCACGTGGAGCTGCAGAACATCCTGAAGGACGCTTTCCTGGTCCTGATGGGAATCCTGTCCCTGCGCACGACGGCCCGGGTGATCCGGGAGAAGAACGAGTTCAGCTGGTTCCCCATCCAGGAAGTCGCGTACCTCTTCGCCGGCATCTTCATGACGATCGTACCGGCGCTGGCCATCCTGAAGGTGGGCAGCCAGGGAGCGCTGGCCGGGCTGATCGAGTTCGTCAAGACTCCCGTGCACTACTTCTGGGTGACCGGCGGACTGTCGAGCTTCCTGGACAACGCGCCCACTTACCTGACCTTCTTCAACACGGCGCTGGGCGGCTTCGGCATGCCCGAGGCGGCCGTGCCGGGCATGCTCGGCCATCTGGACGAGGCTGCGCGCAACCCGGCCTTCATCAAGGACCTGACGGCCATCTCCGCCGGCGCGGTCTTCATGGGGGCCATGACCTACATCGGCAACGCCCCCAACTTCATGGTCAAATCGATCGCGGAGGAGGCGGGCATTCCGATGCCGAGCTTCTTCGGCTACCTGCTGAAATATTCGCTGCCGATCCTGGTGCCGGTCTTCGTGATCGTCACCTTCGTCTTCTTCGCCTAGGGAGGAACCGGTCATGGCCAGCAAGCAGAGCGGAAGTTCCCCGAACACCTTCTACGAAGTCGTGCTCTGCGGGCCTCACGAGATGATCCACGGGCTGCTCGCGGGCCTGAGCATCGGTGCGGGCCACGAGGCGATGATCGTCTTCGGGCACGAGAGGGGCATCTCCGACCGCTCCCTGCGCGAGAAACTGTCCGAGATTCTGCACCCCGGCGCCCACCAATGCCAGGTGATCCTGGACAACGTCACCCGCGCCCTGCTCGGGCGCAAGGCCAAGCGGGTGTCGGCGGAAACAGGCGTGAGTATCGTCTCGGACCGGAAGATCAGCAGCGCCGAGTTCAAGTTCAGCTACCTGGCCTATGCCCCCCGCTACGCGGCGGAAATCTCCACCCTGCTCGACGAGCTGCCCGAGGGCGTGCGCCTGGTCAGCCACAAGCACCAGGAAAACATCGATCCCTCGGCCAAGGGCGCCGAGGGTTACACGCCTGTCCACGACTACGAGGCCAAGGGCAGCGGCGAGATCCGCGGCCGCTTCGACCTCGTGCTCGACGCACACGCCGAATTCGACCGCCACCCCCTGATCGAGATCGAGGACATCGAGCTGGAACTGGTCTGATCAAGCGAGGGGAATGAAGCGGGAGAGGGTCGATACCCTCTCCCGCCAGGCTCAGCGCGGCAGCAACGAGGCCGAAGGCCGAACGCGCAGGGAGGGAGAGGGTGCCGACCCTCTCCCTCCTTGGCGTTCGCATCACTTGATCAGCATCATCTTGTTCGTCTGTTCGAAGCCGTTCGCCGACAGACGATAATAGTAGGTGCCGCTCGCGACCTGGCGACCGGTCAGGTCGCGGCCGTCCCAGATCGCCGAGTGCACCGCAGCCGGCAGATCGCCGTCGATCAGCGTGCGCACCAGGCGTCCCGCCAGGTCGTACACGTTCAGGCTCACGTGGCCGGCGCGCGGCGCCGCGAACTCGATGGTCGTCGACGGATTGAACGGGTTGGGATAGTTGTGTCCCAGCTCGTACGGGCCGGCCACGTCGCCGACCGCGGTCGAACCGCCGCCGTAGACGAAGTGCAGGCACCACTCGTTGAGGGTGCCGATGTCTACGCTGGCGTTGTCGCTGACCAGCAGCGTCCAGACCCCGTCCAGGTCCTCGCCCTCGAAGGGGGTCAGGCTCTCGGCGGGCGTCAACTCGGTCGGGTACCAGCCGTAGATGTCGTCGGTCCCCGATCCCGTCCGGTTATGCAACCGCACCGTGGTGCTGGCCGGCGATGTCAGCTCCACGATCAGGTCGCCCTGGTAGGTGTGGGTGATGTCCACGAAGACCTCCACCGAAGTCACCGAAGCGCCGAGGCCGAGTCCCATGGTGATCGTATCGGTCACGCCGGCGGGCGTGTAGTCGGGGATGGCCAGGGCCGGCGCGCTGCACGCCGACGTCTCGTAGATATGCGTCAGGGTCAGATCGACGCCGGTCAGGGCCTCGCCCTCGGCGAGGGTGACCACGGCCGTGTCGATGCTCCAGGCCGTCTTCGAGGCGCGAACCGTGTAGGTGTCGGCGTAGAGACCCGTGAACTCGTAGGAACCGGTCGCGTCCGTGATCAGGCTGCCGCCGCCCGGCGACAGCTCCACCAGGACGCCGGAATTGTCGCCCGAGCCCTGCAGGGTCACCGTGCCGCCGACCGACGCCGTGCCGGGGGCCTCGACGGCCAGCAGCCACACGACGGCGTTGTGCAGCAGGTTCACGCCCTCGACGATGTCCAGCGCGCCGTAGTCGAAGGTGAAGTAGACTATCTGCCCGCCCACCGGCGAGGGCGTCGGGTCGTAGCAGACCACGCTGCCGTACGCGCTGTAGCTGCTCCAGCTGCCGGCGAACTGGGCGTCGGCGGCCAGGGTCACGCGGTCGGCGTCGCCGTAGCCGACGTAGGCGACGGGGATCGGGCCGGTGATCACGTTGGGCATGTTCATCACGGCGTGCGCCGGGTCGGCCACGGTCACGCTGCCGCTGCTGTCGCCGTTCCAGTTGGTGATGCGCAGCACGATCGGCGCGAATGACGCGTCGTCGTTGTGGTTGTAGGCGATCTCGCCGCCCTCGAGCAGGATGTGCCCGCCGGATTCAACGTAGTCGACCAGTGCGAGACGGAAGGCGGCGGTGCCCAGGGTGCTCTCGTTGTCGCCGCTGGAGACCAGGATCATGTCGTAGCTCCACCAGGTGGCCGGATCGGTGGCGGACAGGGCCTCGAGGGTGGTGCTGTAGCCGAGGTTCTCCAGATCGGTCACGATGTCCGCCGCGGTGCGCGACGGGAGCGCATGGTACGGCGGCGCGATCAGGGCGTGGGTCTTCTCGCCCAGCTTGCCCGGCAGGTCGCGATCCAGCTTGGCGTTGTCGTCGATGACCAGGATGTCGCCCTCGGTGGGATCGAGCACGAAGTCCTCGACGACCGCCGGTGCCGCGATCTCCACGGGAACGGCCACGGGGGTGTGGTGGTAGGCGCGCACGCGCACGTCGTAGGTGAAGTAGGTCAAGCCGGCGACGCCGTAGCTGCCGTCGCCGGGATCGCTGGTGGTCTCGGCGACCAGCTCGGCGTTGTCGCTGCGGTAGACCTGCACGGTCGCCTCCAGCGGCAGGCCGGTGCCGGCCTCGGTGACGACGCCGGACAGATCGCCGGCCGGCGCCGCTTCCAGCACGATGTCGTGCGTGTTGGCGTCGAAGCCCACGAAGAAGGTCGTCTCGTAGTGCAGGTAGCCGAACAGGTCCACGATGATCACGTAATCGTCGACCGGGAAGGGATCGGGCAGCGCGTAATCGCCCGAGCCGTTGGTCGTCGCCGAGCCCACGAGGGCTCCGGGGCCCGCCTCGAAGACGCCGACCGTGACGCCGGCGAGCGGCGCGAGGGTGAGGTCGCTGACGTTGCCGGCCAGCGTGCCGAAGGCCGCGATCACGTCGAAGGTCTCGGTGTAGACGTCGTAGCCGCTCACGGCGATCAGGCCCGTCACCACGCCCAGCTCCGTGGGTGTGGCCTCCAGCGCCGTGCTCGGCGTGGAGAGCTCGGTGCCATCGGGCAGCACCATGTAGAGCGTGTGGGCCGGTTCGGTCACCACGGCGTGGAGCGTGCCGGGCAGATTCATGCCGAACTGGTCGCTCATGCCGAAGTCGGTGGTCACGTAGAGGTCCGGCGTGGTCAGCGGCAGGGCGTTGACCGTGATCGGCTCCCGGAACAGCGGGAACGTCTCGGCCGGATCCTGGCCGACGATGTCGAGGGTCGGTCCGAAGGGGTAGTCCACGTTGATCACGGCCACGCCGTTCACATCGGTGGCGACCGGTGTGGTGGCATAACCGAGGCCCTCGGCCCAGACGTCGATGCCCTCGAGCGGCGTGATGCCGTCGGGACCGTAGACGGTGACGGTGACGTCGGTCGGTGTGTTGGCGTCGATGACCATGGGATCGATCACGACCAGCGAGGGATTGATCGCGGGCAGCACGGCCTGGTAGGTCTCCAGGTTGTAGCCGGAGACCGTCAGGGTGACGTCGCCGGTGGTCATCACCGGCGTGTCGAGGACGATGTCGGCCAGGCCGCCGGCATCCGCGATGCCGACGCCGTGGATGACGCCGTCGCGCCACAGGCAGGCGGCGGCGCCTTCGGGCAGCCCGTTCACCGCGAAGCTGGCGGCGCCCAGATAGACCACGGGCATGTGCGTCGCCGCCACGGCCAGGGGCGTGTCGGTCCGCACCATCAGCGAACAGTCGCCGAAGATGTTGTACTGCTCGATCAGCTTGTGGCCCTCGGTGCCGGTGCCCGGATAGAGGTCGAGCACCTTCATGCCGCCGTGGAAGTAGAGCGCGCCGAGGACGTTGGCCTGCCCGGCCACCAGCAGGTCGACCGTCTCGGCCTGCATCTCGCAGGGTGGCACCCAGGAGGCGGGGGTGGACGCGGAGTAGCTGGCGATGGCGCCGTTGGGATCGCCGCTCGCGCCGGTGGCGCGCAGCCAGGCCTCGGCGAAGCACTCGCTGTTGGAGAAGTCGCCGTTGGAGCAGGAGACGTCGATGATCCAGGGCTGCATCCAGCCGTTCTCCAGGGCGTGGATGTCGGAGTTCGCGAAGTAGGGATTGCTCCAGCTGGTGCCGCTGCCGTGGCCGATGTAGTTGATCAGGCTGCGGCCCTCGTTCAGGGCCGCGGAGATCTGGGCGGTGGTGCCGGTGGGCTGGTAGATCTGGTCCACGGTGGTGAAGGTGTAGCCCAGCAGGTCGTCGCGCAGCAAGTTGGCGCGCTCGTAGTCGGTGGGGCTGCCCTCGTTGGACGCCAGGCCGGTGGCCTTGTGGTACCACTCCGCGCCGACGTCGGGGTCGCGCTCGTAGCGGATGAACTTCTCCACCTGGTCGGCCGCCTGCTGCGCGTTCTGCGCCGAGATGCGGGAGACGAAGAGGTCGGGATAGAGGTCGCCGCCGTCCACCATGGCGTAGCGGGGATCGCTGTCTCCCCCCTCGTAAGTGCCGCTGTTGGTGGGCACGTCGGCGATGTCGCCGACCAGGACCACGTAGGTCAAGCCAGCGGGCGAGCCGTAGCGGGCGTTGATGGCGCCCTGGATGCCCGCCGCGGTGCCGCCCACCGAACTCGTGGTGATCAGCTCGACGGGGATGCCCTTCTGCTGCTTCCACGCCACGTAGGGCGTGACGGCACCCTGGTAGGCGTCGGCGGCGACGACGAGCATGGGGCCGTCGACACCGAGGACCGCGTACTTGTCGGCTCCGTAGTTGGCGAAGAGATTGCGGTAGATGCGGTCGAACTGGGGATCGACCGCGCGGGCGCTCTCGCGCTTCACGTTCAGGCCGCCGGAGCCGGTCGTGACGATTTCCAGCCGCATGCTGCGCAGGGCGAGCAGCACGCCTCGATCGGCGTCGTAGCGGAAGGCGTTGACCCTGACGGCGACGCCGCGCACGTCGCGCACGATGAAGGGATCGCCCACTTCGGTCTGCGCCTGCGGGTAGACGCCCCCGTCGGTGTACAGCGCAGCGTGCCGGTAGGGAATCGAGTTCGGATCCACGTCGCGCGTGAAGTGGCCCTTCGACGGAACCACCGGTTCCACGGCCAGTTCGTTCCACACGCTGTCCAGGATGCGGACGTACGGATCGCCCTCACCCGCGATCGCGACGCTCTGGACGATGTAGGGCAGTTCGGGGAGTCCGCTCTCCATGTGCCAGACGTGGTCCGGCAGCGAGATGCGTGCATGCGCGCGTCCGTCTATATCCACGGTGGACAGCTCGAAACCCGGCACCTCGATATCCATGATCACCGAGGACGCCACGCCGGAGGCGGCGATCCGTGGCTCGACCTGCTTTGCGCTGCCCTGGTCGATCCACACGGCGCTGGCGGCGGTGGAAATACCTAACATCAAAACCAGGGTGAGTAGAGCCATTTTCCTGGGGCGCATAGACGGACTCCTTCGCGGAAAGAACTCTCTGCGGGATTGCTTGTTGCGGGAGCCTAATTATACCTCATTTCGGGGTCCCCTTACAAGACTAACCCCCCGCGTATATGATAATCGGTTATCTGTATAATCCCGCCGAAAAGACGGCGACGGCCCCTCTGGGGGCCGCCGCCGTGATATACCCTCCTGCCCGGGATTCGTTACTTGATGGATTCCACCGCATCCTGGTCGCAGAGTGTCGCCCAGCGCCCGGCGAAGAACCCGCCCGGCCGGTCCGGGATCTGGAAGTATTGACCGCCCAGGACGCCCTCCACCGTCTCCGCGGCGTTGATCCATTCGCCCTGGAAGACGCCGTGGCCCGGATCCCCGGTGGGGCCATAGGTGCCCGACAGCAGGCCGCGGAACTGGCCGTTGCGGCTGACGTACTTGCCGAAGAACACGTTCTCGCCCGCGTCGTTGACGCCGTAGCGTCCGCGCAGCAGACCCTTCACGCCGCCCCAGATGCCGACCCAGCGGCCCTTGAAGTAGCCGTTGGCGATGAGGTTGCCATCCTCGTCGTACTGGGGATCGCTGACCCAGATGCCACTGAGGAAGCCCTTGGGGCACAGATCGACATCGGTCAGGAGGTGACCCTCGATGCGCAGCGCGTTGCCCTGCTCGTCCACGGGATAGGTCTCGTCGAGGCCGCTGACTTCCGGCATCGGGTAGTCGAGGCTGATCTGGGGCGTGGACAGGTGCAGCATGTTGACCGGCGGCAGATCGCCCTCGGGACCTGGCTCGACCGGAGGCTCGATGATCTGCACGATCAGGCCGTCGAAATGGGGACCGGTGTGCGAGAACCAGGCCACCGTGTGACGGTCGATACGCGGGCGCACCAGACTGTCCCAGGGACGCTCGAAGAGGATCACGCGTCTGACCAACACGATGCCCCGATCGACGCGCAGCATGCCGCTCCAGTCGAGGGCGTCGAAATCCTCGTCGATGTCCTCCACGAGGCCGTCGAGCTGTCCCCACAGCAACCGTACGACGGTGATCGTCGGCCGGTTCGGGTCGGTGGGATCGCCGTTGGCGACCTCGTCCTCGTACATCTGCACCTCGGCGTCGTCCTGCAGGGGGTCGTCCGAAGCGGCATCCTCGTACATGTATTCCGTCTCGGTGTAGTAGGTGTCGCCGAAGCCGTCGGCCTCGTCGGTCATGGTCAAGCCGCCGTAGGCCTTGTTCAGGTCCATGTCGTCGTAGTCGTCCACCGCGACCTGCTCGCTGCCTGTCACGCCACCGGTCTCTCCGCAACCGGTCGCGCCCAGGATGAGCAGACCCAGCATCGCCAGGATCCCCAGGATTCTCAGGTTCTTCATGACATCGTCTCCCTGTGTGTGTTCCTGGCCGCCGACCCTCTCCCCGATCATGCGGCCGTTGTCAGGCTCGTTAAGCTCACGGTGAGCATCTGGAGTGCCACGTCTCCAGCCACAAGGTATCTACTTGCAAGTCAATCAATTATGATAACGGGCGCCGTGAGCCGGCAGCCCGGCGGAAGCGATAAGTGGACCTGTGGGTACGGATGACGGTCGGGAGGGTACAGGAGGCACGGTCCGGAGCATGCTGCAGCACCGTCGAACGGTCCGGGTCAGCCGGCCGTCGCGTCGCGCGCGCGCATCTTCAGGGCGATGGCTTCCTCGTGCTTGAGGCCGAGCAGGCGGGTCAGCTTGTGGACAAGGGCGTCCTCGTGGGCTTCCAGCACGCCGTCGCTGTAGACCACGCGCCAGAGGGCTTCGAGGATGCGCAGCCGCTCGTGCCGCGGCAGCCGCTCGCGGATCAGGCGCGTGAACTGGTAGAGATCGGTGCTGCGCTCCCGCTCGCGCCTGGCCAGATCCAGCAGGCTGGCGAGCGACGCTTCGTCGAGCGCGAACCTTTCCCGCACCAGGGACGCGACCACGGCGCGCTCCTCGTCGCTGAAGTCCTCGTCGGCCCAGGCGATCTCCAGCAGCAGGGCGCAGGTCGAGACCTGGATCCTGTGCTCGACATCGTCGTCCGGCTTGGCGGAGGGAGCGGCTTCGTCCTGGAAGAGCTTGCGGATGGCGTCCAGCACGTCAGCTCCTCACCGGCGCACCGTGCACCGCGCGCCGCCAGGACGGCCCGGGCAAGGTGAGCACCTCGTAGGGAATGGTGCCGAGCCAGTCGGCGAGCTTCTCGGCGGTGATGCGTTCCTCGCCCTGGGCGCCCAGCAGGACGGCGATGTCGCCAGCGACGACGCCAGGTATGTCCGTCACGTCGACCATGGTCAGGTTCATGCAGATCCGGCCGCGCACCGGCGCACGATGTCCCCCGATCAGGACATGGGCCGGCTCTTGTAGGCGACGCGGATAGCCGTCGGAGTAGCCGACGGGCAACACGGCGATCGCGCTCGGGCGCTCCGCCTTCCACGTGCGCCCGTAGCCGACGGTTTCGCCGGTGGGCACGCGGCGAACCTGGGCCACCGCGCAGGACCAGGTGATCGCCGGCTTGAGAACCAGGTCGGGATGGTCCGCCGCCCGCGCGGAGACGAGGGTCTCGCGCGATGGCCAGATGCCGTAGGCCGCGATGCCGACGCGAACGATGTCGCGGTAGGCGGAGCGCCAGAGGATCGCCGCCGCGCTGCAAGACATGTGGCGCGCCAGGCTCCCGTGCCCCCTGTCCGCGAGCGTCGCGAGCCATCTGGTGAATCTGTCGGATTGGGCCCTGGCCCAGCTGTGGTCGGTGGTGTCCTCGATATCGGCGAAGTGGCTCGACACGCCGACCAGTTCCAGGCCTGGCCTGCCGGTCAGCAGGGCCAGGGCATCGTCCAGCTCGTCTTCCACGATGCCCTGTCGATTGACGCCGGTTTCCACCTTGAGATGTACCCGCAAGGGCCTCGCCGGAGCGGCGACCTCGGCCGCGATCGCCGCTCCGGCCAGCGATCCGACCGTGATCTCGGCGTCGAGGCGGGAGGCCAGCGAAGCTCCCTCGCGATTGACCGGTCCGAGGATCAGCACGGGCGCTTCGACGCCGCCCCGCCGGAGGGCGTCGGCTTCCTCGACGGCGTGCACGCCGAGCATGTCGGCGCCGCCGTCCAGGAAAGCGACGGCGGCCGGGAGGAGACCGTGACCGTACCCGTCGGCCTTCACCACGGCGAGCAGACGCGTCGCGGCAGGCGTGAACTCCCGGAAGCGGCTGATGTTGTACCGCAGCGCTTCATGGTCGGTCTCGAGTCTGAGCCAACCCGAATCACTCATCACCGAACACTCCCCGTCCGGATGGGACGGCAGCCAGACACGCCGCCGTCAGTCCTTGAGCTTGCTCTCGGCCTTGGCCTGGCGATAGCCGCTGCAGCCCTCGATGTCCTTGCAGGCTCCGTAGAGTTCAAGTCGGTGACGGTGGATGGTGAACTCGTGCTCTTCGGCCAGCGTTTCCTGCATGGCCTCCAGCTCCGGATTGAAGAACTCGAAGATCCGGCCGCAGTTCTGGCAGATCATGTGATCGTGGTGCTCGACCTCGGAGTGGCCCTCGTAACGGGCCAGCCCGTCACCGAAGCGGCGCTCCTCGACCAGACCGCTGCGGACCAGCAGGTGCAGGGTGCGGTAGACCGTGGCGTATCCGATCTTCGGGTTGACGGCCTTGACCTCGCGCAGGAGCTCCTCGACCGAGACGTGCCCCTTCAGGTTGAAGAAGACGTTCACGATGGTGTTGCGTTGCCGGGTGGTCTTCAGACCTTCGGTCTGGATGAACTTCTGGAAGGACCGTTCCTTTTCCTTGACGGTCTCCGGTAAGACATCTCGCTTGATGGCCACTTGCTTGTTCCTTCCGTTGCTGTGTTGCGTGATTCTGATATCCAAAATCACAGAAATTGATAATTCACCATCGGGCAAGTGTCAAGTCATTGGCGGGAAGAATTCCGGCCAAGCTTGCCTGATCTGCTTTTCTTCAGGGAATCCGCATCCGGCGGGCGACGCCGCCGGACTGGGGAACCGCCCACAGCGAGGCTCCGTCCCAGGCCAGCATCACGTCGCGTCCCCGGAAATCGAACCCCTCACGGCTGACGGTACCGCTCCAGGCGCCGCCACCCCGTGAAAGGCGGTACAAGCGGCCGGTGCCGCTGTCGCAGGTCCAGAACGCGCGACCGTCAAAGGCGAGACCGCAGGGAGAAAAGGCAGGCGTCAGCTCCGAACGCGAGATCTCCTCCGTTTCGGGATCGAAACTATCCAGCCGACCGCGGTCCCGGTCCACCATCCAGACGTAGCGGCCGTCCCACGCCAGTCCGCAGGGACGGTGTCCCGGCGTGGGATACACGGCATCGACGAACAGGGTGTCCGACTCGATCTTGTAGAGCGTGGCCTCGGCGTCCCGCGTGGCGTCGCCGAGACTCCAGAGGTACTTGCCGTCGAAGGCCAGGCCGCGCGAGAGCGTACCGGTGAAATCCTCCTCGCGGGTGACGTTCCCCAGCGCGTCGAACCAGGCGAGGGCTGTCGTCAACGGCGGCATGTCGGGCAGGGTGTCCGGCTGCGCCACCAGCGCCACGTAGTGGTCGTCGTCGAGCCAGGCGAGTCCCCTGATCTCGCCCGCGGCAACGGTGAGGGAGTCGCCCCAGGTCACTTCGATCTCCCCGCCGGACCCGGCGGCCGCCGGTGCGACGAGGCAGAACGGCAGCAACACCGACAGGATGCTGCAGGATGCGCGCAAGCCTCTCATGAGCCCCCCTCGGGCGCCGCTCCCGGTTCGCCGACGGGCGGCGCGGCCATGCCGATGGACATGGCGACGGTGAAGCGTGTGGCGAAAAGACGATCTTCGGCGTCCCCGAGTCCGCGCATCACGCCCAGGGCGAGGCTGCGGCGATCGCCCAGGGGCAGATTCAGGGTCAGTCGCAGGCGCCGGCTCGCGCCGCCGCCGGCATCGCGCGCCGAGAGGCGCAGGACGCCGGCCCGCGCGAAGCTCCACTCCAGCGATCCGCCCCAGGCGGTCAGCGAGGGGAAGGCCGCTTCGGCGAGGTCCTCGCCGGCGGCAGCCATGTTCATGACCTGCTCGCAAACGACTGCACAGGTCAGATGATCGCCGAGGCGTAAAGGCCGGCGCAAGGCGAGCCGCAGGCTGGTGCTGCGCGCGGCGAACGGATAGAGGGCGTTGCGCGCGAATGGCAGCGCCACCTCTCCACAGAAGGCGCTTGCACCGAGCAGCGGCAGGCGAAGCGGCGCGAGCAGCCCCAGCTCGGGACGTCCCCACCCCGCGATGGCGGTCTCCCCCGGCCAGCCGAGGTCGGGCTGCCCGCCCTCCCCGTAGGGAGGCACGGTCTCGGGCCAGCGCGCCAGGACGGAGTGTCCGCCCGTGTTGAAATTGAGATGCCGCCAGCGCAGATAGACGCGATTGACGGCGCCGTGTGGCACCACGCTCATCATGCCGAGAGCATCCACCTGCCAGCCGCTGTCAGGATCGTCGAACCTCTGGGCCTCGAAGGTGAAGCCGGCGTCGTCCGTGAGGGCGTCCCAGGGCAGCGGCTCGGCCCAGGGGGCCGCGCGCGGCGCGGTCGGGAGGCAACAGGTGAACAGGAATATCAGGGCGCAGGAAACCGCGGGGGCGGAAACGCGGCGCCGGGGGCCGCTCACGGCCCCTCCCCCTCCTGCTCGATCAGGCGAACGGTGCCGGCCTCCGCGAACTTGACCTGCACCACCTTCCGGTTGCCGGGCAGGACCTCCTTGGCGACGACCACGCCGTAGTCGTCCCAGGCCAGGTGATGGATGACATCGCCCTCTGCGTAGGTTTCCCAGGGGCGGTAGGCCATGGCGACGGAGATGTCCATGTTCTCGAGGGGATCGGGCTGCGATGTCGCGTCCTTCGGTGCCTCCGGCCGGGACGGTACGTCGGCACCTTCGATGCCGGGCCGCCCCGAAGTTCCATCCGCCGGCGGGCCGCTCCGCTCCGCCTTCCCCGGGTAGGTTTCCCGCGGGAGATCCGCCCCCGCGGCGGTCCCGTCCGCCTCTCCGCCGGAGCTCCGCAGATCGACACTCGAACTGACCTTGGGCAGAAACCCCTTGCAACTCGGGCACTGGAGCCAGACGACACCGTCGTCGTCCCCGTCCGACGTGGGTACGACCGACATCTCGTACTCCGCCTTGCAGACGGAACAGTATTGCGGGATCTTCATGATCGGGTCCGGGTCCACAACGAAGTGAAGAAGAACGGTTGAACCGTCAAGGTAGGATCTTGCAGCAGTTCTCCGCCTCATCCTTGTGCAGATAACGCATACCGCACACCAGACATTTGAAATCGCCGTCGATGCGGCCCTCGTTCTCAGCCTTGGCCAGCAGTTGCTCGAATTTCACGTAAGATTTGTCGCGGACCAGAAGTTCCGCGTCACCCCTGCGTCGCTGCATGGCATCCTCCTTGATTCTCCACGTCCCGCGGCAGCGAGCCGTCAGGTACACAGCGTGCCGAGCGATCAGTGTTGCGCATACTACAAGATCGGAACCCGAGAGTCAACCGGGGCGGGTCAGAAGAGTTCCGATTTATCCAGGGGATGATGTCAGCCCGCGGCGTTGGCTTCGAGCAGATCGTCCTCTTCACCGAGGTCCCGGCTGGCGGAGGTGAGACGGTAGAGGTCGCCGAGGGTCCGCGCGCCGAGCGCGCGCGCGTCTAACAGGGCGCGCGCCAGGACACCGGCAGTCGCCAGGGCGTCTTCACCGGCGCGGTGGGGATGCGTGTGCGCCACGGCGAAGGTGCCCGCGAGGTCCTGGAGCCGCCATCCGTCCAGATCGGGCCAGAGGCTCCTGGCGAGTTGCAGCGTGCAGACCGCCGGCGCGTCGGGCATCTCCAGACCGTGGCGACCCAGCTCCCAGCGCAGGAAGGGCATGTCGAAACGCACATCGTGGGCGACGAAGGCGTGCGCGCCTTGCAGCATGTCGACGATCACGGGCGCCACTTCCCCGAAAGGCGGAGCCTCCTTCAACTGGCTGGGCTTGATGCCGGTCAACCTGCGGATGCGTGGCGACACGTGACGCTCGCTGTGGCAGAGGCTGCTGAACTGCTTCACGATCTGCCCCCGCTCCAGCATGGCCATGCCCACCTCGATGATCCGGTCCACGCCGGTGAGGCTGCCCGTGGTCTCGAGATCGACCGCCACCAGGCGGGCTTCGTCCAGGGGTATCTCCAGGTAAGACGCGTCGAGAGCCATCCAGCGCCCGTCGTGTGCCCGTTCGACGCATGTCATCGGTTCGAGAATCGCGCGCACGAGCAGTGCCGCCACGGGGTCCTCGTGACGCTGAGGTCCGAAGATGTGGCGTGCCACGGCTTGCGGGGCGCAGGGTTGGTCCAGGGACTGGAGGTAGCTTTGCGCCTCGGCCCTAAGTTCTTGCAATTCAGCAGAAAGCATAAGCAATTATAACATACATCAAAAGGAGGACTCAAGCCCATCGAGCACGGCAACGGCATCTTCGCCGAAATCCAGCAGTTCCATGGTCTCGATGCGCAGGGCCGGCGGCGGTGGCTGGCGGCGGCCGGCAGGCACGAGCTCCGAGCGCGTCTCGGCGCGTTCCGCCGCATAGGCGATACCCAGGAACGGGATCCCGTCATGCACGGCGGCGCTCACCTCCCTCCGGTGTATCTGGATCATCTGGCCGCGAGGAAGGGTGATTCGCGTCGTGTCGCTGGCGGCCAGGGTGAATTGCTCGCACAGCAGATCCGCGTCGCCGACCACGCGCGTCGTCTTGCCCTGCATCTCCTTGCTGTCGGGGGTGAAACCGGTTTCCAGGAAGGCCCCGGCCAGGGGATCGTCGCGCCACTGCTCGGGAGGCAGCACCTGGCCGATTCCCTCCCGCCACTGTTCGACCTCAAGCACGAAATCGATCAGCGAGCCAGAACGCCCCGCCAGTTCCCTGGCGATGGTCAGGCGCAAGCCTTCACCCGGCAGTGGGATGCGACCGTCCGGGGTCTCCTCAAGCGGCAGGACCTCGATCATCCAGGCCGCTTCCGTCTCGCCCACGCACTGGATCCGCAAGGCATCCACACGGCGGCGTCCCGCCTCGATGGAGGTGCCGAGGTAATCGACCCGGCAGCCTGGCGAGATCCGCAGGGGCGCTTCGGGCTGCCGCCACAGGGTGAACACGTCCAGGGCGAGGGCGCCGCCGGCACAAGTCAGCAGCAGCATCCAGGCCGTGCAAGCCGCGACGGCCGTCGCTCGAAAGCTCCGGCCGTCCATGCGTGCGCCCTCGGCGACATCGCGCTCAATGTTCGATCTTGGCCCAATACGCGTCATATTCGAACTCGGGGCTGTTCTCCAGGTCGTGGCAGGTCACGCACGAATTGCGCGCCTCCAGCGCCCAGGCTCCGTCGCGCCGGTGCAGTGTGCCGTAGCCGTGGCAGGCCTCGCACTGCACGCCGCTCAGGCGATTGGCCGGCGGCTTGTCGTCGTAGCCGCCGATGTAGACGTACCCGGTCGTGTGGCAGACCAGGCATTCCGGGGCGTCGCCCTGTCCCTTGCGTGCCAGGATCGACAGCGCGGCGTTGTGGGTGCTGTCCCGCAGGTGGTCCCAGACGTCCTGGTGGCACTTGCGGCATTCGCGGTCGGTGAGGAACGACTCGTCCGCGGACCCCTTGGTCTGCTGGTAGATGCCCCGGGACGCGATCCGGAACTCCTCGAGATGAACCTTGAACGCCTCGACGCGCTCGAGCATCACGGGATCGTCGGCGATGGAGTCGTTCAATTCGGTCACCTCGACCTCGAAGGCCTTGAGACCACCGGAGGCCCTCTCGAAATGCCCGTTCATGCAGCCGATGTAACGGCCCTCGAACGAAGAGCACAGGAACGCGGCTTGCTGGAAGATGCGCTCCGTACGGTAGGGGCGCCGCGAATGGCCGACGAGGCAGATGTCGATGCCCGGCACTGCGGTCAGGATGGCCTCGGTACCGGTGTCGCCCAGGTGCGACAGCAGCACGATGGACTGCGCGCCCGCCTCTCGCATGCGCGGGACCAGTCCCTCGAGCGATTGCGTCGGATCGTCTACCTGGTAGACCTCTTCCTTTGCGGACATGGTCATGATCTGCTGTTCTGGATCCAGCACCGAACATACGCCGAAGGTGACACCGCCCCGCTCGATCAGCAGGTACTCGGGCAGGATCAGTTCGCCGTCGTCGGGCAGACGAACGTTGGCACTGGTGAAGGGCAGCTGATAGGTGTCGATCATCTCGCGGAGAAAACCGATCCCGTAGTTCAGGTCGGTTTCGCCGAGACCGATGGCGTCGCAGCCGAACTCGCTGGTCAGCTCGCAGAGGAAGCGCGTCTGTTCCCTGTCGATCCTGGCGCGCCGGCCGAACAGATCGCCGGCGTCGATCATCAGCACCGGATTGCCTTGGTTCCAGATCTTGTCCAGGACGGTGGCCCTCCGGGCCACCCCGCCGCGGCGGTTGCTCTTTCAGCCGCAGGGTTCGATCTTGCCGCCGACGTCGGCGATGTAGACGATCGCCACCGGCGACCAGTCGCCATCACCCGGCGCGGGCGCCTGGGCCAGCGAGGGCGCGATGTACAAGCCGAAAGCCAGCAAGGCCAGCATGACGGACCAGACCGCTTTTTCATGCATGATGGAAGCCATTGTCACTCCGTGATTGTTTGTCCGGGATCGATACGGCGCCAGGGCTCCGCGATGGAACCCACGCTCAAACCAATACGGTGCGTGTCGGTTCCCGCACCGTAGCCTACAAGATACCAGCCGGAGACGGGGCGAGCAAGAGCCCGTGACGCGGGGATCGCGACCGGTGTCCCCCCGTCTCCCGGGATACGCGGCGGGGGGCGACACGCGGCCGCCCCCCCCCACCCCCGTTCGCGTCCCATCGTAATGCTCGGGATGCTCGGGATGCTCGGGATGCTACTTGCTCGAGACACGCTCCTTGAGCGACTTGCCCGCGGAGAACGCGGGATACTTGGTCGCGGGGATCATGATCTCAGCGCCGGTCTGCGGATTGCGGGCCTTGCGCTTCTTGCGGTTGCGGCGTTCAAAAGTGCCGAAACCAGTCAGCTGGACCCTCTTGCCCTTCGCGACTTCGGTCGCGATGATGCCCTCGCGAGGCACCGTCGAAAAGATGGCGTTCACGGCTGACGTAGCGTCCTTCTTGGACAGCCCGGACTTCTCAGCGACAGCATTGATCAGATCGGTTTTATTCATGATATCACCTCCTTGCACGCATGGAATCGCGAACTCAGATTCCTGTCAATACAAAAAATGGAGTTTCTCCAGTCCTGGAGCGGACTTTCGGCGACTCATGGCAGGAGGCCGCTGGTGGCGCGTCCGTATCCGCTGACCATGTCCTCCTTGCCGCGGGTCACCTTCACGTCGGGAATGGACTTCAGGGACAGGATGAAACCGAACTGGGAATCCACGGCGTTGACCGTGCGCGAGAAACGCAGCTGCCAGCAATGCAGGTCGCGGGACAGGTTCCAGGTCTGGTTGGTCAGGGTGCCGCGTTCGATGTCGTAGCTCGTCCGGTAGTCGAATTGCCAGTTGCGCGTCAAGGTGACACCGAAGCTCAGGCTGACGCGCGCCGTGGTGTTGTCGCTGATGTGGTCCTTGCTGTAGGAGAAGTTGCTGCCCAGACGCCAGGGAATGTAACGCCCGCCCCCGGTCTCGTCGCGGCCGCCATCGGCCCTTTCCGCGCCGAAGTAGGCGAAACCGGGAAACGCCTCGTCCGCATCATCGAGGCGTCCGTCCTGCTCCCCGGTGAAGAGGTACGCCTCCTCGTCGTCCACGACCGCGGTGCTGTCGGCGCCGATGCCGAGCAGGTCGATGGTGCTGTTGCGTTCCCGCTCCAGGACCAGCACCTCGCCGCCGGTATCCACGCGGCCGTTGAAGCTGAGACCGTAGACGATGCGCGTGCTGGTCACGCGCATGGCGTAGGGATCGATGGACTGGTTGACCGTCACCTTGAGGTTGCGGTTCTGGCCCGGCTTGACCGTGAGGGAACTGCTGATGGTCTGCCAGCGGCTGTCGGGATCTCGGTCCGGGCTGTAGCCCGTGCTCAAGCCCCAGTCGATGATGCCGTCGAGCTTCTTGTACTCGGCGATGGAATCGGCCTCGCTGCCGGCGAGGTACTTGGCGTCGAAGCGGTTGTTCACCGACAGCCCGAAGGACTCCGAACGGATCTGCTTGCCGGGAATGCTGGGTGACAGGCGATGGCTCACGTTGAAGCCGAAGGTGTGCCGGATGGCGCGCAGTCGCCCGATCTTCGGCCGGAACAGGCCGTAGAGCTTGGCCGAGACCGCCGAGTTGATGGAAAAGCCCGTGTCGTTGTTTTCCGCGATCGAACGCACATCCTCGGCCACGTAGTTCGTGTCGGGATCCAGGACGTAGGCCGTACCCGAGTCCTCCTCGCGCGTCCAGGAATAGCTGCCGCCGACGCCGGTGCTGGCGGTCAGGAACAAGAGCCGTTGCTGCTTGAGCGAGAGCGAGGCCGAGCCCCGCGCCGAATGCAGCGTGTTGTCCGTCGTTTCGTACGATTTGCGCGCGCTGCTGAAATCGTAATTGTGGCTGAGGTATGTGCTGCGCAGCAGGTTGCCGACCACGTTCCCCTTCTGCCCCGTGCGCAGGGCCGGCAGCAGGGACGTGCTCTTGAACGTGAGCTTCAGCTGCGGGAAGGACTGTGTCGACAGCAGGTTGTTGGAACCGAGGTCGTCGTCCTCGCGGTTGACGAACTCGTCGCGCTTGAAGTTGAGCGTGGCGCTGAGGTTGGACCAGTTGCGGCTGAGGTAGATGGTCGAGGTCTGCTGTCCGCTGATGACGTCCCGGCCCACGTCGCTGATCAGGTCCTCGCGCGAGATGGTCTTGCTGGACATCTGCACGCTGGAGCGGAAACGGTAGTAGTCGAAGAGGGTCTCCTGGCTGTGATTCCACCGCAGTTGCCACTCGCGGGTGCCGGCCTGCTCCCCGAGCGTGTTGCGTCGCGAGTAGTCGACGTTCCCCGTGAAGCTGTAGCGCTTCACGTAGCGGTTGCTGACCTGCCAGGTGAGCTCGCGGTTCTCGTTGTAGTCGCCGCGCACCGTGAAATCGGTGTAGTCGCTGGTCGCCCAGTAGTAGCCCCAGTCCCGGATGTAACGCCCCGTCCGCTCCGACCAGCCGAAATTGAAGTTCGGAAAGAGGATGCCCGACTTGCGGCCCGTCTCGAGCGCCTTGAAATAGAAGGGCAGGGCGAAGACGGGCACCTCGCCGATCTTCATCACGATGGGCTTGGCGACCACCTTGTCGCCGGGGCGGATCTTCATCTTGTCGGCCCAGAAATGATAGTGCGGCTCGGCCAGGTCGCAGGAGGTCATCTTGCCCGATCGTATCTTCAGGGTGCCGTCGTCGAAGCGCTTGATCTCCTCGCCCACGTAGAAGAACTCGTCCATGGCGGTCGCGCCCTCGCGCACCGCGCCGGTGCGGTGCTCGAAGCCGTATCCCAGCTGGCGGCCCGCGATCTTCTGGGACGCGTCCACGAGCAGGGGCTTGTCCTCCGCGTAGAGTTCGCGTGTCTGGAGGTCCATGCGCACCTTGCCGGCGGTCAGGTCCAGCGAACCGTAGACCAGGTTGGCGTTGCCGGCGATGTGGATCTGCCGGCCGGCGAGATCGAAGATGGCGGCATCCCCCTCGTATTCGACTTTCTGCCGATTGGCGCCGAAATCCCAGGTGCGGCGGCCGTCCGACAGAGTGTCGCTCGCAGCGCGCATGAGGGTTCCGACGAGCGCGCTGTCGGCCAGCACGGCGGCCAGGGTCGAGTCTGCGAGCAGCGATGCGAACGTCGTATCGGCGGGGGCCGCCGCGGCATCGCCCGCGGCCATTGCCGTCAGGAGCGCTGTCGGGTCCGCGCCGGACGTCCCGCCCGGGAGACCGGGCGGGACGGAGTCGCCTCCCGCGGTCGCGAGGCTGTCCAGGAGGGCGGCCGCCCTGTCGGTGACGGCGCCAAGCTCCGCCAGCCGCAGGAAGGAGTAGACGCCGCTCATGCCCCCCATGACATCGACCTGGCGCACCTTGCCGTCCTGGAAGGCGATGACGATGGTGTCTCCGGTGACGTCGTTGAAGGCCACCTCCTCGGCGACGTCCAGGGGCACGTAGACGCTATGCGCGTTGCCCACGACCACTGACCGGTCCGGCACCTCGTCCGCGAAGAACACCGTGATGTCGTCGCCGGTCAGTTCGTCGGTGCCCGGCAGGCCGAGGTACTGCTGCGCCAGCTGGGACGGTTCGTGGTCCACGACCCGGGCCTCGCGCCTCAGGTGCACGCGGTCCAGCTCGCCGTCCAGGTAGACGAATTCGATCTCCTCGGCGTCCATGGTGCTGCCTTCCCCGTCGTCGAGTTCCGGGGCGCCGGTCAGCACCACGCGGTCCTGGCCGTGTATCACCGCCGTATCGGCCCTGGCCGAGGTCGTCCCCTGGTAGATGCGGACGCTGTCGACCATGACCACGCGTTTCTCGGCGTGGTGGAAGTACATCACCTCGGCCACGGCGCGCAGGGGGCGGCGGCCCTGCTCCCGGCTCGTCAGATTCGGCGCGCGATCGACGATCGCCAGGTCCTGCTGCCGGTAGAACAGGGCGTGCTCGCCCGTGACCAGGTTCGCGCGCTCGGGGTCGACGATCTTCACGCGCCCTGAAGCCTCGCCGCGGTCCTCCTCGTCCCAGCGCGTGATGGTGTCGGCCCAGACCACGTATTCCGGCGTGACGAGACGCGCGCTGCGCATCAGACGGAACCGGTCGCCGCCCTCGCGCAGCTCGCCCTCGTCCGAGGTCGCGATCATGTCGCCTTCTTCCAGGCGGACCTGGCGGTAGAATTCGGCCTCCTCCGTGGTGCCGTGATAAACGGCGCGGCGGCAGGTGAGGACGGCGGCGGCGCGGGTCATGCGGACGTCTCCGAAGAACTCGTACTCGTCCCGGTCCCCGTAGAAGGCGGCGGAGTCGCCCCGCACCGTGAGAGAATCCCTGACGACCACGACGTTGCCGATCAACCAGGTGACCTTCTCGCCGTCGACGACACGGTCGACCAGGCGGTCGGCGCGGTAGTCGGTGCGCGGCGCGTGCGGTGCGTCGCGGACGGGCGGATCGGTCGCGGCGGTCAACCAGATGATCGCGCAAAGGAGGGACGTCCCGGTCAGCACGTATTGCCGGCCCGGCGACTTCATGCCGCCTCCAGGCCGTCCCGGGCGAGGCGGGAGGCGCCGAGCGCGGCCGCGTGCGGTCCCAGCTCGGCGGGTTCGATAGGCGTATCGCGGCTCGCCACGCAGAGAATCAGCGAGGCGGCCGTCGCTCGACAAGGCGTGAAGATGAGATCTCCCGCCTGGGCCACACCGCCGCCGATGATGATCTTGTCCGGATCGAGCAGGTTCACCAGGTTGCCGACGGCGATACCCAGCATGCGCCCGGTGTCGCGGAACAGCGATGCGGTCGGGTTGTCGCCGGCGACGGCCAGAGCGGCCAGGTCGCGGGTCGTCAGTTCGGCGCCCCGCGCGGCGATCAACTCGCGCAGCGCCGGGCCGGCACCCGGTCCGTCCGCGCGCCGGCGCGCTTCGGCCAGCAGTCCGCGCGAACCGGCATAGGCCTCGACGCAGCCGCGGTTGCCGCATCCGCAGAGGGGCCCGTCGGGATCCAGGATCATGTGTCCGATCTCGCCGGCGCCGTGGCGCGTGCCCGTGACCAGGCGCCCGTCGACCATAACCGCGCCGCCGACACCGGTGCCCAGCGCCAGCATGACGAGGTCTCGACAGCCCCGGCCGGCGCCGAAGCGCGCCTCACCGGCCAGGGCGGCGTTCACGTCGTTGGCGAATACGCCGTGGATGTCGCCGAAAGCCTCGCGCAGGGCGCCGGCCAGATCGCTTTCCTCCCATCCGGGCAGGTTGGGGGCGCGGCCGAGATATCCCCGGACCGGGTCCACGATGCCGGCGCAGGCCAGGCCCGCGGCGGCGAGCGCGACGCCGGGCGGCAGACGATCCGCGACGGCCGCGGCCAGTCGGACGAAGGTCTCGAGGACATCGCTGGTGTCGGTGGGAATCTCGCCCGAATACCTGTCGGGATCCTCGGCGCCGCCCACGACGAACTTCACCGCCGTACCGCCGATGTCCGCCCCCAGTACCAGCTGCTCCGTCATGACATCTCCCCGTCCCGCAATCCCTCCAGCACCGGTCCGGCCCCGCGAACGCGGCGCGTATCCTCCAGAGACCGGAATCCCAGCGCGTAGAGGACTTCCGCCACCAGGAAGCACGAGCCGCAGGCGAGCACGGAGTCCTGCGGCGAGACCGTCCCCGCCAGGGCCTTCAAGGCCGCGGTCAGATCATCGTGCACCTCGACGGCATTGTGCGTAGCGAGTCCCCATCGGTCCATCAACGATTTCAGCTGGCCGGGGTTCCGCGATCTCGGCAATCCCACCGGCGCCGCGAGGACGGCATCGGCCCGGGCCAGCAGCCGGCCGGTCTCGTCGCCGGGATCCTTGTCCGCCAGACCGCCGAAGAGCACGATCCGGCGACCGGTGCATGGCCTGTCCAGAAAACCCGTCAGAGCCACCGAGAGCGCCTCCGCGTTGTGGGCCGTGTCCACCACGAAGTCGGGGCCGCTCAGGATCTGCTGGAACCGGCCCGGCAGGAACACGCGACGCAGGGAGGCGGCCGGATCGTCGGGCAGGCCGAGAATCCCGGCCGCAGACAGCTCGTCGAGGCAGAGCAGGGCCAGGGCGGCGTTGCGGCGCAGGGGCGGCGGCCGCAGGACGGGCAGGCCTGCGAAGAGGCGATGGCGGGTCGTGAGGTCCCAGACCTCGCCGCGGTCGTCCACGCGCACGAGTTCATCCAGGAAGTGACAGGGACTGCCCGCAGCGACGGCGGCCGCGAAGACCTGGCCGCGCAATTCCTGCGTCACGGCGGTGAACAACGGCGCATTCGGCTTGAGCAGGCCGAGCTTCTCGGCGGCGATCTCGGCAACGGTCCCGCCCAGGATCTGCTGATGGTCCAGGGATACGCCGGTCAACAGCAAAGCCGCCTGCGGCAGGGCGTTGCTGGCGTCGAGACGGCCGCCCAGGCCGGTCTCGCAGCAGAAGACGTCGACCCCGGCATCCCGGGCGATCGCCAGCGAGGTCGCCGTGAGCGCCTCGAACCAGCTCGCCTCGTGTCTCTCCACCGCGGATCGCAACGATTCGGCCGTACGACAGAACAGGTCGGGCGCGACGGGCCGGTCGTCGAGGGTCAGGCGCTCGTAGACCTGCAAGAGGTGGGGGCTGGTGAAACAGGCGGTGCGGTACCCGGCGTCCCGGAGCAGGCGCGCCAGCAAGTGCGTCGTGCTGCCCTTGCCGTTGGTGCCTGCGATCACCAGTATCCGGTACGCATGCTCGGGATGACCCAGATCCTCCAGCAGGCCGCGAATCCGTTTCAGCCCGGGCCGGATGCCCCTGCGGTTCAGGGAGAAGAGCCAGCGGGTGGTCTCGTTGTCCGGCGCGAAGGGGGGGTGCGCCCGATCGCCGACGCCCGGTTCACCTGGATAGGAAATATCGTCGTAGGACTTGGCATCGGGACCGGCCATACCGTCTCAACCGCGGAAGGGTTGCTCGACCGAGACTTCCCGTCCGGCCACGAACCAGTGCAGAACCTGTCCCACGCGCGTCTTCAGATCCTTGCGATTGACAATCATGTCGATCATGCCGTGCTCCAGGAGGAATTCCGAGGACTGGAAACCCTCGGGCAATTCGCTGTTGATCGTCTGCTGGATCACCCGCGGACCGGCAAAACCGATCAGCGCCCCCGGTTCGGCGATGATCACGTCGCCCAGGGACGCGTAGCTCGCCGTCACGCCGCCCGTGGTCGGGTGGGTCAGGATGGAGATGAAGGGGATGGCCTCCTCCTTCAGGCGGGACAGTACCGCGCTGGTCTTGGCCATCTGCATGAGCGAGAGCAGGGACTCCTGCATGCGCGCGCCGCCCGAGCAGGACACGATGACCGCGGCCTCCCGGTCGCGCAACGAATCCAGCAGCATCCTGGCGATCTTCTCGCCGACGACCGATCCCATGCTGCCGCCCATGAAATCGAAGTCCATGATCCCCAGGCAGACCGGCAGGTGGTCGATCTCGCAGCGCCCCGTGATGATCGCGTCGTCGCGCCCGGTCTTCTTGAGGCTGGCCTTGATGCGATCGTTGTAGCTCTTGGAGTCCTTGAATTCGAGCGGGTCCTTCGAGGTGATGCCGCGGTGCGTCTCGTTCCATGTGCCCTCGTCGGCGAGCAGGGCGAGGATCTGCAGCACGTTGATCCGCAGATGGTGGTTGCAGTTGGTGCAGACCCAGTGATTCCGCGTCAATTCCCGATGATAGAGAATCTCGCCGCAGGAGGGGCATTTGCTCCAGAGATTGTCGGGTATCTCCGTCTTCTGGGTGGTCAGGGCCTTGATGCCCTTCTTGGCCTGATCTATCCAGGACATCTCGTACTCCTCGCTGCGAAGATCCGCGCCGCCGGGCGGGGCGGCGGGCTTGCAAAGACTAGCCTCTCGGCGGTCCGGCGACAAGTCGAAACGGCTTGCCGCGTCCGCTTCAACGATCCGTTGCAGCCAGCAACCGGATCAGCACCAGGGCATCTTCGCCGGTATCTCTGTAGTACTGCGGCCGGCGTTCGATCGACTCGAAGCCATGGCGCGCGTAGAAGGCCAGGGCCGGCTCGTTGCCGACTCTCACCTCCAGGGTGGCCGTGCGGCATCCCTCGGCCACCGCCGCGGCGAGTGTCGCCTCCAGGAGCAGGGTGCCGATACCCGAACGCCGCTCGCCGGTGGCCACCGCCAGATTTATCACATGCCACTCGTCGGCGACCTTCCAGGCCATGAGGTACCCGACCACCTCGCCGTTCCTCAGCGCGGACAGGGGCCGACGCATGCGGTCGGTGCGCAACTCGGTCAGCAGGGAATCCTCGGGCCACGGATCGGAGAAGCTCGCCGCTTCGATGTGGGCGATCCGCGGCAGATCGACAGGCAAGGACCGTCTCAGTTCGATCCTGTCCGTCATGCTCATACGTCCTCCCCGCGCCGTGGTGCGGCGCCTCGCGGACTTCGCGGCGTGAGGTCGAGGCCCCGCTTGACCTCGGCGTCGGAGACGCGCAGATACGCGGGAGTCAAGACGAAGGGATGCACCTCCGTGAAACGGGTCCGGTCGCGGCTGATCGCCCAGGCCACCGCGCGCGCCGTGGCGGGATGCGCGGACTCCCAGGGACGCACGCGCGGCGAGCCTGTCTCCTGCAATTCCGCGCGCAGTGCCGGACCTTCGCCCAACAGCAACGACACGCCGTTGCCGGCATAGACGGAGGCCTCGGGAGACGGCACGGCGGCCAACAGCTCCCGCCAGCAGGCGTCGGGCCGGCGGGGAGCGGGCGGCAGGATCTCCTCCACCCAGTCGTCGCGTCGGCGATAGACGGCGGCGAACACCTCGCCGCGTCTGGCGTCCAGGACCGGCACGGCCCACGCATAGGCCTGATTCTCGGCCAACATGGCTCCCGCCATGGCTTCCAGGGTGGAAACGGCATAGAGCGAACAGCCCAGACTCCAGGCCATGCCCTTGGCGGTCGCGACGCCGATGCGCACGCCGGTGAAACTGCCCGGCCCCCTGCAGACCGCCACGGCGTCGAGATCGCGCCGGTCCCGGCCCGCGGCATCTAGCAGGTCGTCGATCACCGGCAGCAGGGCATCGGCGTAAGTGCCCGTTACATTGAAGGGCTGGTACCGGAGCACGTTGCCGTCCTCGGCGATGGCGAAGCGGCCCCAGGTCGTCGAGGTGTCCAGGGCGAGACAGAGCATCAGGTCCTCCCTCCGCGGAGGAAGCCGCGCCAGCGCAACGGCAGCTCCGGCACGCCGCGCAGCCGCCAGATCCGTTCATCCTCGCCCGCGCCCGGGGTGACCAGGAACTCCAGGCGCGCGGACAGCCACGGCAGCAGCGGCGCGGGCCATTCGGCCAGCAACACCGCGCGACCGTCCTCGACCTCGTCCATGACGGCATCGAGCCCCGTGTCGTGCAGGTCGTCCTGCGTCCCGAGTCGATAGAAATCCAGGTGATGGACCACGAAACGGCCCGCGTAGCGATTGGCGATGGTGAACGTCGGCGACGTCACGTCCTCGTCCACGCCGAGCCCGCGGCATAGTCCCTTGGTGAAGAGGGTCTTGCCGGCGCCGAGCGGCCCCCACAGCAGAAGCACCTCTCCCCCGGCCAGCAGGTCGGCCGCACGAAGGCCGAGGTCCAGCGTGTCCGCTGGCGATCCTGACACCAGTCCGGGGCCGAAGTCCCGCTCGTCGGGCAAGGCATGATCCATGGCGTTCGACTATCGGGGACGCATCACGGCGAACGGCACGATCATCTCCTCGAGGCTGACGCCGCCGTGCTGGAAGCTCCCGCGATACAACCTTTCGTACTCATGGTAGTTGGTCGGATAGACCAGATAATGGTTCTCGGTCGTGATGGCATAATTCTCGATGGCGGACTGACGAGGCAACATGTATTCCTCCGGCTCCTTCATCAGGAACACGGCCTTCTCGTCCACACCGAGATTGTCCCCGTACTTGTAGCGCACGTTGCTGCTGGTGTCGCGGTTGCCCTTGATGGTCGTGGCCTTGGTGCACATGGTCGACCCGTGATCGGTCGTGATGATCACGGTCACGTCCTTGCGGGCCAGGTGCTTCAACACCTCGAACAGCGTCGAATGTTCGAACCAGCTGCGCATCAGGGAGCGGAAGGCGGCCACGTCCGGCGCCAGTTCCTTGAGGATCGACGACTGGGCGCGGCCGTGCGCCATGATGTCCAGGAAGTTGTATACCGCGGCCACCAGCCGCAGGTCGTCCAGCGAACCGACGTGGCGGCGCAGATCATCGGTGTCGCGCGCGTCGTAGACCTTGTAGTAGCGGTAGCTGGTGGCCGCCGGCGAGTTCAGGCGCTTGAGCTGCTCGCCCAGCAGTTCCTGCTCGTGGGCGTTCTTGGAATGCTGCTGGACGCTGGATCCTTTCCACCACTCGGGGTAGCTGGACGCGATCTCGCCGGGGTAGATGCCCGCGAACAGGGCGTTGCGGGCGAAAGGGGTGGCGGTGGGCAGGATCGACCAGTAGAGACGCCTTTCGATCTGGAAGTAGGGCTCCAGCAACGATTCCACGTGCTGCCACTGATCCAGCCGCATGCAGTCGATGACGATGAAGTAGACCTGACGGCCGGATTCGATCTCCGGCGCGACCCAGGTGCGGATCATGTCGGGACTGAGGAGCGGGGACCCGTCGGCCCCGTTGACCCAGCCCGCGTAATGATCGCGTACGTAACGGGCGAAGACGCGGTTGGCCTCGGCGCATTGCTCCTCGTGCGTGCTGAGCAGACCGTGGTCGCTGTACGAATAGAGGTCCAGCTCCCAGGTGACAAGATCCGAGTAGAGGGATTCCCAATCCGACGGCGTCCGCGCGTTCGCGAGACGAGCGGATACGCCCTGGTAGTGGGACAGGAAATCGCGGTTTATCTGTTCGCCGCGGATGCGGCGGCCCTCCAGCAGCCGCTTCAGCGCCGAGACGATCTGCAGGGGCGAGACCGGCTTGACGAGATAGTCGTCGATGCGCCGGCCGATGGCCCGGTTCATCAGGTCCTCTTCCTCGCTCTTGGTGATCATCACCACGGGTACGTTGTCGCGGACCTGCTTGAGCTCGCCGAGGGTTTCGAGGCCGCCCATGCCGGGCATCATCTCGTCCAGCAGGATGGCGTCGTAGGGGGTTTTGCGCAGCAGCTCGACGGCATCCCGCCCGTTGTTCGCGCCCTGCACCTCGTACCCCTTCTCGGTCAGGTAGACCACGTGGGAACGCAATTCCTCTATCTGGTCATCGACCCACAGGATCTTGAACGGCAATTTAATTCCCCTCCCCGGGCAGCGTGATCAGGAACGTGGTGCCCGTGGCACCGGTGCGCTCCACCTGGATGCGGCCGCCGTGATACTGGACGATGATGCGTTTCACCAGGGCGAGTCCCATGCCCCAGCCGCGGCTCTTGGTGGTGAAGCCCGCCTCGAAGATGCGGTTCCTGTGGGCGGACGGGATGCCGCTGCCGGTGTCGGAGACCCTGATCAGCGCGCCGCCGCGGGGACCATCGTCCAGCCTGGCCAGGATGGTGCCGCCCTGTTCGGGCAAGGCGTCGATGCCGTTCTTGATCAGGTTCTCGAGGACCCATTCCATGAGATCGCGATTGAAGCGGCACAGGTTGTTCAGCTCGCACTCGCACCTCAGGTCCACGCGTCCACTCAGGTGGGGCAGCCGCTTCTCAAAATAAGCCACTGCGGACATTACCGCATCCTGGAGGTCGGTGTCGTCCAGGCGGGGGCGGGAGCCGATCTTGCTGAACCTTTCCGACACCTTCCCCAGCCGCGACACGTCGCGGCCGATCTCCTCGACCACCTCGTCCTCCCCCGAGGCCCTGTCCCGCAGGATGGCCAGCCAGCCCAGGATCGACGTGATGGGCGTGCCCAGCTGGTGGGCCGTCTCCTTGGCCATGCCGGCGAACAGCTTCTGCTCGTCGCCGTCCCATTTGACATTGAGGGCCCAGACGATGAGCAGGAAGAAGACCACCAGCAGCATCAGTTCCAGGTAGGGCATCCAGCGGATGTGTCGGCCCAGCACGGACGCGCCGTAGTGGAGGGTGAGCATGCGCTGGCCGGTGGCCGGATCGGTGATGGCGAAGGGTTCGTTGCGGGCGTCGTATTCACGAATCAACTCGAGTATCCGGTCCAGTTCGGGACCGTTGCCCCCCTCGGGATCGATCCCGGCGAGGGTTTCCTGCTCGTCGGGCATGGGGATGCCGATCATGGTGCCGTTCCACAGCACCGGCCGTCCCTGGTTGTCCGTGACGATGAAGGGAACGTCCATCTCGCGCGTGCGGGTCAGCACTTCGCCCAGGCCGACGATCTGGCCATGGGCCAGGTGCAGGCTCGCGAAATGGGACAGGAGCCAGGTCGAGAGCCTGGCCTGTTCCTCCACCCGGTCGGCGACGCGAAAAGCGGCCTGACTGATGGCCATGAAGATGATGAGGCTGCCGACCAGCAGGTAGGCGGTGAAGATGTGGCGCTTGCGCAGCCTCTTGAGCGACTGTGGCCACCAGGCCATGCCGGCCTCCTCGGCGGTTGGCGGAAGTTCTAGCCGATGGACTCGAGTCCGGCCAGGTAGGGACGCAGCGCTTCCGGCACGCGGATGCGGCCGTCCGGGGTCTGGTAGTTCTCCATGACGGCCACGATCACGCGCGGCAGCGCCAGTCCGGAACCGTTGAGCGTGTGCACGTAACCGCCGCCGCCGGGGCCCTTGAAACGGATACCGGCCCGGCGCGCCTGGAAATCCTCGAAATTGCTGCAGGACGAGACCTCCAGCCAGGCGCCGACACCGGGCGCCCAGGCTTCCAGGTCGTAGCATTTGGCCGCGGCGAAGCTGAGATCGCCGGTGGCGAGGGTCTGTACGCGATAGGGCAGTTCGAGGCGACGCAGAACCTCCTCGGCGTCGTCGGTCAGGGCTTCGAGCGCGTCGTAGGACGCCTCGGGCCGCACGAACTGGACCATCTCCACCTTGTGGAACTGGTGCACGCGCAACAGGCCGCGCGTGTCCTTGCCTGCGGCGCCGGCCTCTCGTCTGAAGCAAGGCGAGAACGCCACGTACTTGACGGGCAACCGGTCGGCCGACAGGGTCTCCTGGCGGTGGATGTTCGTGACCGAAACCTCGGCGGTGGGGATCAGGAAGAGGTCGTCCACGGCGCAGAAGTACATGTCGTCTTCCATCTTGGGAAGTTGGCCCGTGCCGGTCATGGCGTCCCGGTTGACCAGGTACGGCACGTTGACTTCCGTGTAGCCCTGTTCGAGATGCACGTCGATCATGAAGTTGATCAGAGCCCGTTCCAGACGCGCGCCCTGCCCGCTCAACAGCGTGAAGCCCGAGCCGGACATCCGCGCCGCGGCCTCCGGGTTCATCATCCCGAGTGCCGCGCCCAGTTCCCAGTGGGGTCTGGCGGCGGAGTCCGGCGCGCGGACCTCGCCCCATTCGCGCACCAGCTGGTTTTCCTCTTCGCCACCCTCGGGAACGCTCTCGTGCGGCACGTTGGGAATGCGCAGATACAGTTCCCCGACCTCGGCCTCGGCGGCCGCGGCTTCCTGCTTGAGCGCCTTGATGCGGCCGGAGATCTCCTTCATGCGCGAGATCGCCTCGGCTGCGTCCTCGCCGGTCTTGCGGCGGGCGGCGATGTCCTTGTTGGCCCTGTTCGCCTCGGCCTGGAACTCCTCCAGGCTCTTCAGCGCCTCGCGCCGCGCGGCGTCCTTTTCGTAATAGGCATCGACGTCGAACGATTCGCGCTTGGCCCTGACGGCCCACGTCACGCGCTCCCGGTTCTCCCGCAGATATTTTCTGTCCAGCAAGGGGATTCCTCCAGCCAGATGGCGTCTGTTTCGCATTGCATTCGGCCGTGGCGGCTGTTAAGAAGGGTATAGACCAACGACCTGGGACGGGCAAGGCAAATCACCCCTGCCCCGCCCGGGATCGGTGTGTCCGCCGAACGGTCCTCTCTCCACGTCACGCCAGAACGGGAACACGATGATGGACTCCGCCGCGCCGGCCGCCGCCCTGCGCAAGCTGCCCCTGGACCAGCGCGTCATCACGGCCCTGGACGTCCCCGACCCCGGATCCGCCTGCACCCTGGCGGCCGCCCTGGGCGAGCGGGGCAGGATCGTCAAGATCGGGTTGGAGCTCTTCACCGCCGCCGGCCCGGCGGTCCTCGCCGCGCTGCGTGACATGAACAAGGAGGTCTTCCTGGACCTCAAATACAAGGACATCCCGAATACGGTGGCCGGCGCGGTCGGGGCGGCCTGCGGCCTGGGAGTCGTCATGATGACGTTGCACGCCGACGGCGGGCGGCGCATGATGGAAGCCGCGGTCGAGGCGGCGGAGAAGGCCGCCGGTCCGGGACAGCGGCGACCGGCACTGCTGGCGGTCACCGTGTTGACCAGCCTCAACCTGGCGGAGGCGGACGAAACCGCCCCCGGCGGGGGGCCGCTCCGGGACAGGATCGTGCGTCTGGCACGACTGGCCCTGGACAGCGGCTGCGACGGCGTGGTCTGCTCTCCCCGGGATCTTCCGGCCCTGCGCGACGAGGTGGGCGGCGAGCTGCTGGCGGTCACGCCCGGCGTGCGGCCCGCGGGTTCCTCCGATGACGACCAGTGCCGGGTCGCCACACCGGCCGAAGCCATGAAGAGCGGCGCGGATTTCCTCGTCGTCGGTCGCCCCATCACCCGGGCCGGCGATCCCGCCGCGGCGTTGTTGGAGATCAGCCAGGAGTTGTCGTCCGCATGACTGAGTCTGAACTGCTGAACCTGATGAGTGAACTGGGCGCGCTCGAGCGCGGCCATTTCGAGCTCAGCAGCGGCCTGCACAGCGATACGTATTTCCAGTGCGCGCAGGTGCTGCAGTTCCCGGAGCTCGCCACCGAGCTCGGCCGTCGCCTCGCCGGACGCTTCGAAGCCGATTCCTGCGACCTCGTCGTCTCCCCCGCGCTCGGTGCGATCCTGCTGGGCCACGAGGTCGCGAGAGCCGTGGGCCGCCGCTTCGTCTTCACCGAGCGCAAGGAAGGCGTGATGCGCCTGCGGCGCGGCTTCAGCATCCAGACCGGCGAGAGGGCCCTGATCGTCGAGGATGTCGTCACCCGCGGTACCTCCACGCGCGAAGTCGCGGACCTCGTCGAGCAGGCAGGCGGACAGGTATGCGGCCTGGCCTCGCTGGTCGACCGCACCGACGCCGGCGTGGAACTGCCCGCCCCTTTGGAGTCGTTGCTGCAAGTGGACGTGGCCACGCACGATCCGGACGAATGTCCCCTGTGCGCCCAGGGCCTGCCGCTCGTGAAACCCGGCAGCCGACGGGGACGCTGAGCGGTGTCGCACGCGGCCCTCACCCGGCGCTTGCTGGCAGCGGCCGCCGCCCTGGCGCTGACGTTCACCTGGCTGGCGGCGCGTGAGCCGTTGCCGCATCACGCCGCGAGCGATCTCTACACCCACCTGTCGGTCGCGCGCCACCTGATTCAGGGGGACGGATTCGTCAACGACATGGTCTACCCCCTGTCCCTCTCCTTTCCCTTCGCCGCGCACGTGCCGCAGCCTCTCGTCCACCGCCCCCCCGGCTATCCCTTGCTGATGACGCTACCCGTGGCGTTCGCCGGCGGCGATCCAGCCCGCGCGGAAGCGATGGCGGGACACCTGAGCCTGCTGTTCCTGGCGCTGATCGCCTGGTGCGGCGCTGCCCACGCCGTCGGGCGGGGGCGCGGCGACGTCGTGCTGCCCTGGCTGGCCGTGCTGCTGGTGAATCCCCTGCTGCAGATGACCGTGGGCTGGGCCCAGGTGGAGATCCCCACGGCCCTGCTGCTGCTCTGGCTCTGGACACGCCTGCGCGCCGCCGCCCAGGGTTCCGCCGGGACGCCGGCCGCGCGCGCGGCCGCCGCAAACGGG
>JAHIYU010000164.1 GCA_018814885.1 bacterium
GCCCCTGCTGCTGGGCGCCAGCCTGGGCGCCCTGGCCGCCGCGGACCTCGCGCTCGGTCGTCCCGGCCTGTTCGGCGCCGTGGGCGCGCTCTCCGGCGCCTTCCTGAGCGGTCCCGACGACGATCCGCCCGACCCCTTCGCGGGCAGCGAGTGGCTGCTCGGCCGCCTGCGTGCCGGCGCGGGTCGCGACATCCGCTGGCATCTCGATTGCGGCACCCTCGAATGGCTGCTGCCCGGTCACCGCCGGCTGGAGCAGGCGCTGCTGGCGATGGGTCACGAGCATCAGTGTCTGACACGCAACGTCGGCCACAACTGGACGAACTGGCGCAATGCGCTCCCCGCCGCCCTGAAATTCCTGACCTGTTGCTGATTGTCGGGAACTCCCGCCGGCCGGCAGGGTTTTTCTTGCCCGATGTCCGGCACCGGAGCATCTTATTCCGATCCAGAACCAAGCACAACGCGCTCAAGGGAGAAACCAATGCGCCGCATTCTGACGACGATCGCACTGACATCGCTGCTGCTGGCCGGCACGGCCCTGGCCAAGGAGAAGGTCTACGGCAAGGGCGTCGGCGAGGGCGACATCACCAAGATCAGCACCATCCTGGCCGCTCCCGATGAGTTCGCGGGCAAGACCGTACGCGTGGAGGGGACCGCCGTCGGCGTCTGCACCCACCGCGGCTGCTGGGTGACCCTCGCGTCCGACCAGGAAGAGCAGACCATGCGGGTCAAGGTCGAGGACGGGGTGATCGTCTTTCCCAAGGAGATCATCGGCGAGCACGTGACGGTCGAGGGCGTCTTCACGATCAACAAGGTCGAGGCGAAGTGCGACGCCACCAAGCACGGGGAGCCCGAGGTGAAGTGCACGACCTTCTACGAGATCAAGGGCGCCGGCGCCACCGTGGACTGGAAATAGCTGCGTGAGCGCATTCCGCAAGGTATGCCTCTGGCTCCATCGCGAGCTCGGTTTCTTCGCCGTGGGGTTGACGCTCGTCTACGCCATCAGCGGCATCGCCGTGAACCACCTGCATCACTGGGACCCCAACCACGCCTCCTTCACGGAGGCGTGGTCCATCGAGTCGCCGGGGACGGGGGAGACCGCCGAAGTGGCGCCCCTGGTCCTCGCCCGGCTCGCCCTCGCGGAACCTGTCAAGGAGACCTGGCGGGCGGGGCGGGACCTGTTCCAGGTCTTCGTGGATGACGGCACGATCGACGTGAACCTCGCCACGGGCGAGGTTGTGCGTCACGGTCACACCAAGCGTCCGCTCTTCTTCGACGTGAACTTCATGCACCTGAACAAGGGACGGGCGCCATGGACCGGTATCGCCGACGCCTACGCCGGCGTCTTGATCGTGCTGGCGTTGACGGGCATCTTCCTGGTCAAGGGTCGCAAGGGCCTCGCCGGGCGCGGCGGTGTGCTGATGGGCCTGGGGCTCGTCCTGCCGCTGGTGTACGCGGTGGCCATGCGTCTGTCCCAGCCCTGACGCCGATATTGCGTTCCCGCGCATCCGGCGCGCCTTGACTCCCCCCCGGTACCCTTCTAGCTTTGTCCCCGCCAGTTGCCTCGCCTCACTTTGCCGGTCCTCGCCGTTCCGGAGGCGCAAAATGTCCGCTGTCATCGGCATTCGTCGCGAAGACAAGAACAAGTGGGAGCGGCGCGTTCCCCTGACGCCGGACGACGCGGCCGCCGTGCAGAAGGCACGCGGCCACCGCATCGTCGTGCAACCCTCGCCGATCCGCGTCTTTGCGGACGATACGTACCGCGACGCCGGACTCGAGGTCTCCGAGGCCGCGCTCGAGGCGGACATCCTGATCGGCGTCAAGGAGATCCCGCCGGAGCTGTACCGGCCGGGCAAGGTCTACGTGAACTTCTCCCACACCATCAAGGGGCAGCCCTACAACATGCCGCTGCTGCGGCGGTATCTGGAGCTGGGCTGCTCGCTGGTGGATTACGAGTGCATCGCCGACGACGAGGGGCGGCGCCTGATCTTCTTCAGTCTTCACGCCGGCTACGCCGGCATGATCGAATCGCTGCGCGCGCTGGGTCTGCGTCTGGCGTCGCGCGGCCTGGCGACACCCCTGCGCGACGTGAAGCCGGCCTACGAATACCACGACCTGGCAGACGCGCAGCGGCACTTGCGCGCCATCGGCGAGCGTCTCGCCGCCGACGGCGTTCCCGGCGCGGACGGTCCCCTGGTGATCGGCATCGCCGGTTACGGCAACGTGAGCCGCGGCGCCCAGCACATCCTAGGCTGGCTGCCGACGACGGAGATCGCGGTGGCCGACCTGCCGCGCGCCGCCGCGGCGGCCGACGGCAAACCCCTCGTCCATGTCGTCTTCAAGGAGCAGGACATGGCGCGCCAGCGGGGCGGCCGCGCTTTCGAACTCCAGGACTATTACGACCACCCGGAAAGCTACGAGGGCCGATTCGCGCAGCACCTGCCGCATCTCGACATGCTGGTCAACACCATCTTCTGGACCGAGCGCTACCCGCGCCTGGTCACGAAGGCCTGGGCGGAAGAGCAGTTCCGCGACGGCGGCAGGCCCCGCCTGCAGGTGATCGGCGACATCAGCATCGACATCGAGGGCAGCATCGAACTGAGTCTCAAGGCCACGTATCCCGACGAGCCCTGTTTCGTCTACGCGCCGCGCACGGGCGAGGCCATCGACGGCGTCGCGGGGGAGGGTATCGTGATCATGGCCGTGGACAACCTGCCCTGCGAGCTGCCGCGCGAGTCCTCGGAGCATTTCTCCGAAGTCCTCGCGGACATGGTCGGCGATCTGGGCGATGCCGACTGGAAAGCCGATTTCGCCGCCCTGGACCTGCCGTCCCACCTCAAGCGGGCGGTCATCGTGCACCGGGGGGAGTTGACCCCGTCCTACGGCTATCTCGAGGACCACCTGTGATCTGTCCGGTCCCGCGAAGCGGGGCCATGTCATGATGCGGGCTGGCCGGCAAGTCCCGCAGGGGATACCAACCGCGAATCGGGGACGGCTCCGGTTCCACAGGGAGTGAATGATGAAAGAGGTTCTGGTGCTCGGTGCGGGCCTGGTGAGCAGGCCCCTGGTCGTCTACCTGCTGGAGAAGGGTTACCGTCTGACCTGCGCCAGCCGCACCGTCAGCAAGGCGGAGGCGCTGGTCGCGGGCCACGACAACGGAACCGCCCTGCAGCTCGATCTGAAGGACGAAGCGCGTCTCGGCGAACTGATCGCCGCCGCCGACCTGGCCATCAGCCTCGTGCCCTACGAATTCCATCCCCTGGTGGCGCGTCTCTGCCTGGAGCACGGCAAGCACATGGTCACCACCAGCTACGTGTCGCCGCAGATGCGCGAGCTGGACGGCGCGGCCCGCGGCGCCGGCCTCACGTTCCTCAACGAGATCGGCGTCGACCCGGGCATCGATCACATGTCCGCCATGCGCATCATCGACGACGTGCGCGCCCGCGGCGGCAAGATCGTCTCCTTCCGGTCATACTGCGGCGGCCTGCCCGCTCCCGAGGACAACGACAATCCCTTCGGCTACAAGTTCAGCTGGGCGCCGCGCGGCGTGCTGATGGCGAGCCGCAACGGCGCCCGCTACCTGTCCGACGGTCGCATTGTGGAAGTGCCTCCCGAGCGCCTGTTCCGCGACATGCACATCCTGCAGGTCGAGGGCTTCGGCGATTTCGAGGCCTATCCCAACCGCGATTCGCTGGGCTACCTCGACGTCTACGGTCTGCAGGGCATCCGCACCCTGTTCCGCGGCACGCTGCGCAACATGGGCTGGTGCGACTGCCTGTACAACTTCCGCAGCGCAGGTCTGCTCGAGCTCGACGAACTCGCCCTGGGCGGCCGGAGCTACGCCGACGTGATGCGCGGCCATTTCGGGGCTTCCGGGAGCGGAGACCTGCGCGCCGCCGCCGCCGCACGCATGGGCGTGCCCGCGGAGTCCCTGCCGCCGCGCAATCTCGAATGGCTCGGCGCCTTCTCGGACCGGCAGGTGGCGCCGGGATGCAAGACCATGCTCGATGCCATGGGCGACCTGATGTACGACAAGCTGGCCTTCGCCAAGGGCGAGCGCGACATGATCGTGCTCTACCACGATTTCACGGCGGAGTACGCGGGCGGCAAGCGGGAGCGGACCACCTCGCGGCTGATCGACTTCGGCATCGAGAACGGCGATTCATCCATGTCGCGCACCGTGTCCCTGCCCGCCGCCATCGGCGTCCACATGATCCTGCAGGGCAAGATCACCGACCGGGGCGTGCTGGTTCCCGTCATGCCCGGCATCTACGAGCCGGTGCTCGACGAGCTGGCGACGATGTCGATCAAATGCGTGGAAGAAACCGAAACCTACCAATCCGGAGGAGAGAACTGATGGCCAGGACGACCAAGGCGGGGATCTTCAGGGCCCTCGGCCTCAGCAGGAACATGAAGGGTGTCAACGTCGGCGGCGAGTGGTTCGCCTCCAGCGGCGATCATCTCGAATCGCGCAATCCGACCACGGGCGAGGTGCTGGCGCGCGTGGAACAGGCGTCGGCCAAGGACTATGCCGGGATGATGAAGATCACCGGGGACGCCTTCACCGCCTGGCGAACGATGCCGGCGCCCGGGCGCGGCGAGATCGTGCGCCAGATCGGCGAGGCGCTGCGCGCGAAGAAGGACGAACTGGGCGCGCTGGTGTCCCTGGAGATGGGCAAGATCCTCACCGAGGGGCTGGGCGAGGTCCAGGAGATGATCGACATCTGCGACTTCGCCGTGGGGCTGAGCCGCAACCTGAGCGGACCGACCCTGCAGAGCGAGCGGCCCAAGCACCGCATGATGGAACAGTGGCATCCGCTGGGTCCGATCGGCGTCATCACCGCCTTCAACTTCCCGGTCGCGGTATGGGCCTGGAACATGGCTCTGGGTTGGGTCTGCGGCGACACCGGCGTGTGGAAGCCCTCGAGCAAGACCCCGCTGACGGCCATCGCCTGCCAGAACATCGCCAACGAGGTCCTCAGACGCAACGGCGTGCCGGCGGGCGTGAGCTGCGTGATCATCGGCCGCGGCTCGGTGATCGGCGAGAAGATGATCCAGGACAAGCGCCTGCCCCTGATCTCCGCGACCGGCTCGACGCGCATGGGCCTGCGGATCGGCGAGGCCGTCGGCGGGCGCCTGGGCAGGACGATCCTAGAACTGGGCGGCAACAACGCCCTGATCATCTCCGACAAGTGCGACCTGACCGGCGCCCTGGCCAGCGCCTTCTTCGGCGCCGTGGGCACCGCCGGCCAGCGCTGCACCTCCACGCGCCGACTGATCGTCCAGGAGAAGATCTTCGGCAAGTTCGTCAGGAAGCTGGTGGCCAACTACGAGAAGGTCCGCATCGGCGATCCCCTGGATCCCCGGACGCTCATGGGTCCCTTGATCGACGAGGGCGCCGTCGAAGACTACGAGAACGCGATCAGGGCCGCGCTGGAACAGGGTGGCAAGCTGATCTATGGCGGCAAGGTGTTGCGCCGACGGGGCTGCGCCCGCACCTTCGTGCAACCGACGATCATCGAGATCGCCAACAAGGCCAAGATCGTCCAGGCCGAGACCTTCGCCCCCATCGTCTACGTCATGAAGTACAAACGGATCGAACAGGCGATGCGCATGCACAACGACGTTCCCCAGGGGCTGTCGTCGGCGATCTACACCGACAGCGTGGCCGAAGCCGAGGCCTTCTACAGCAACGCCGGATCGGATTGCGGCATCGCCAACGTGAACATCGGCACCTCCGGGGCGGAGATCGGCGGCGCCTTCGGCGGCGAGAAGGAGACCGGCGGCGGACGCGAGTCGGGGTCGGACGCCTGGAAGGCGTACATGCGCCGTCAGACCAACACGGTCAACTGGGGCGGGGAGGTGCACCTGGCCCAGGGCGTGAAGTTCGAAGCCTGAGTCGAATGTCCGCCCTGCGAATCGCCGCGTTTCTTGTTGTGATCAATAGACGCGGCGACCGGTGGGAGGGGAGTACATTGCTGGATTCTTTGGTTTTCCGGGTATTTGGATTTTGACTCGTGGAAACGGGATACTACCTTTTTGACAACCGGGTTATGCAGATTTGCCCGAGGAAAAGTCGATAGGCCAGAGGCCTGAATACATAGGGTTCAGGGGATCCAATAGGAATAGAGGGTGGGCATGGATCTGGTTGAAATTGGCAGCATCGTCGAAAGGCACACAGGCAGGCACGGGAATCTCATCGCGATCCTTGAGGAGGTCCAGGCGAAGTACGGGTATCTGCCGGAAGAGGCACTCAGGGCTGTCGCCGAGAAGACGGGCCGTTCGCTGGTCGATGTCTACGGCGTGGCGACCTTTTACAACGCTTTCAGCCTGAAACCCAGGGGGAAACACGTCGTTTCGGCCTGTCTCGGAACGGCCTGCCATGTGCAGGGCGGTCCGAGGATCGTCGAGGCGATTTCCGCTCAGCTCGGCATCCGGCAGGGCGAGACGACGGATGATGAGGAATTCTCACTCGAGGTCGTCAACTGTCTTGGCGCCTGCGCCTTGGGGCCGGTGGTCGTCGTTGACGGTCATTATTTCTCGAAGGTCAAGACCTCACAGGTTGCAGGCATCCTGGCCGAGGCGCGCGATGGGTTCGGCCAAGTCGAGATCGAAACCGATCAGCGGATTTTCCCGGTGGAAGTTAGTTGCGCCAGGTGCAACCACAGCCTGATGGATCTACGGCAACCCGTCGACGGACATCCTTCGATCAGGGTGACGGTTGCTTTCAACAACAAGCACGGCTGGTTGTGCCTCTCCTGCCTGTACGGAAGCGACAAGGTCGAATCTGAATTCGAAATCCCCGTCGATACCGTCGTGGACATGTTCTGTCCTCACTGTCATGCCGAACTCATCGGTGGCGGCAAGTGCGGCGAGTGCGGCGAACAGATGGTTCCCATGATCGTCAGTGGTGGTGGCATCGTTCAGATCTGTACGCGGCGGGGCTGTAAAGGCCATATGCTTGATTTAAGCGGTTCCCCCTTGGATTAGACACTTCCACAGGATTCGTTGCGGAGGAGAATTCCTTAGATGAAAAAGCTTTCTACAATCGGGGAATTTGTCGAATTCCGAGCCCGCGTTTGCAGGGAGTCGGAAATGAAATACGATAAGCCGACGCTTGTCGTGTGCGCCGGGACCGGAGGCCAAGCCAGCGGTTCGAACGACGTGATGAGGATCATCAAGCGAAACATTCTGGATCGCGGTCTCCAGGAGAAAATCGGGCTCCGGGTCACCGGGTGCCAAGGGTACTGTGAGATGGACCCCTTCATTGTCGTTGAACCAGGAAGGCATCTCTACCCGAAACTGGCGATGGAGGATGTCCCGCGTATCATCGACTCGGCACTGGGCGGATACATCGAAGAAGATCTCATATTCAAAGATGTTCAGGAAAACAAGACATTTACCTCCCAGGACGAAATCCCCTTCTTCAAGAAGCAGCAGCGGACCATTCTCGGAAGCAACCAGAAACTAGATCCGATCAGGATGGTCAACTACATCGAACAAGGGGGCTATGCGGCCATCGCGAAAGTCCTGGTCGACGTGGATCCGGATTGGATCATTCTCGAGGTGAAGGAATCCGGATTACGCGGCCGCGGGGGGGCGGGCTTCCCGACCGGCATGAAGTGGGAACTAGCGCGTCGCGCTGGCCGGCAGGGACAGCAGAAGTACGTCGTCTGCAACGCCGACGAAGGTGATCCCGGCGCCTACATGGATCGCAGCATCCTCGAGGGCAACCCGCACGCGGTCATCGAAGGCATGCTCATAGCCGGCATCGCCATTGGGGCCACCCGGGGAATCATCTATGTACGCAGCGAGTATCCGCTCGCGATCAAGCACGCGAAGATCGCACTTCGCCAGGCGCGTGACATCGGCCTGCTGGGTGACGACAGTTTCAGAACCGGTATCAAATTCGATATCGAGATCGTGCGCGGCGCAGGCGCTTTCGTCTGTGGCGAGGAGACGGCCCTGATCAAGTCGATCGAGGGCTATGTCGGCGAACCCCGGCAGCGTCCGCCGTATCCTATCACAAAGGGAATCAACGGCAATCCCACCTGCATCAACAACGTCGAGACGCTGGCCAACATCCCGGTGATCATCGAGAAGGGCGCAGTCGAGTACGCCAAGGTCGGCGTGCCGGGCAACACCGGGACGAAGATCTTCTCCCTGGTTGGCAAGATCAGGAACACCGGCCTCGTGGAAGTCCCGCTCGGGATCAAGATCAGCGAAGTCGTCTACGACATCGGCGGCGGGCCGTCGGGCGAAGCGAAGATCAAGGCCGTGCAGACCGGCGGGCCCTCCGGCGGCTGCATCCCGGCCAGCATGTTCGATCTGTCCATCGACTATGACAGCTTGGTCAAGGCCGGTTCGATCATGGGCTCGGGCGGCATGATCGTCATGGACGAGAACACGTGCATGGTTGATGTTGCGAAGTACTTCATGAAGTTTCTCAAGGACGAGTCATGCGGCAAGTGCTATACCTGCCGCAAGGGAACGCAGCGGATGTACGAGATTCTAGACGACGTCTCGAAGGGCAACGCGACGCTCGCGGACCTGGACTTGCTCAAGGAACTTGCCCTGGTGGTCAAAGACACTACTATGTGCGGTCTCGGCCAGTCGGCGGCCAATCCGGTGCTCAGCACCCTGCGCTATTTCCGCAACGAGTACGAGCGGCATATCACGGACAAGCGGTGTGACGCCTTCGTCTGCAAGGATCTCGTCGGCGCGCCCTGCCAGTCGGCCTGCCCGCTCGGCACTGAGGCCTGGCGCTACGTCGCCCACATAGGGCGCGGCGAGTATGCCAAAGCCTACCAGGTGATTCGCGCACCCAATCCGTTCCCATCGGTCTGCGCCAGGGTCTGCAACCATCCCTGCGAGTCGAGGTGTCGGCTCGCGGCGACAGGAGACAGTCCCTTGGCCATCCGCGCGATGAAGCGCTTCGTGACCGACTCCATCGCCCCGGCAGTCTTCAAGCCCGTGCGGATGAAGTGGGACGGAAGCAAGACACCGCGGATCGCCGTGATCGGATCCGGACCTGCAGGCCTGACAGCGGCTCACTATCTGTCGTTGCGCGGCATGGAAGTAACAGTTTTCGAGTCCGAGAGCAAACCGGGCGGCATGCTCACGAGCACGATTCCGTCCTATCGTCTGCCGGCCGTCGTCATCGAGAAGGAAATCGATGCGCTGCTCGACGACAATATCACGTTGAAGTGTGACACCGCTCTCGGCAGGGACTTCACCGTGGAGAGCCTGCAGGCCGAGGGCTATGACTCGGTGCTGTTGGCCATCGGCGCGCACAAGAGCAAGCCGTTGCGGATGGAGAACGAGAATATCGACGGCGTGATGCCTTCGATCGAGTTCTTGAAAACCTTCAACCTGCGGGGCGAGCACCCAGTTAAGGGACGGGTTGGCGTCATCGGCGGTGGTAACTCCGCGCTGGACGCCGCCCGCGTGGCGCTTCGCTTCGAGGAAGTCGACAGCGTTACCATCCTCTACCGCCGGACCCGCGCCGAGATGCCGGCTTTCCCGGAGGAGATCGAGGCCGCTGATCAGGAAGGTATAGATATACAGCTCCTGGTTTCGCCCACGAAGGTGGTCGCGAAGGACGGAAAACTGGTTGCTCTGGAGTGCCTGCGAAACGAGTTGGGCGAGGCCGACGACAGTGGCCGGCGACGTCCGATTCCGATCAAGGGAAGCGAACACGAAGTAGAACTCGACACACTGATCATCGCGATCGGTGAAGATTCCGGTCTCAACACAATTCCGGACGCCTGTGGCGCCGGGGTCGAAGTGACGCACTGGAACTCGGTGGTTTCCGATCCCGAGACCCTGCTCACGGGTCGTCCGGGTGTCTTTGCCGCAGGCGATCTCGTGACGGGGCCGAACACGGTGGTAGATGCCATCGCGGCGGGTAAGAAAGCGGCCGTGATGATCGAGCGCTATGTGCGTGGCACAGACCTTCACCAACCGATTGTCCACCGCAAATGCAATGTTTTCGTCCCGTCGCTCGAGAAAGCCGAAGGCGAAGAAACGCCGGTGGGACGGACTGAAGTGGTTCACGCGGATGCTGATGTGCGCAAGGTCAGCTTCGCGGAGGTCGAAGGGTGCTTCTCGGCCGCTGATGCTCAGCGCGAAGCGCGCCGGTGTCTACGGTGCGATCTGGAATTCACGCAACCGGTAGAGACAGTGGAGACTGGGAGGCAAGAAAGGTGATTAATCTGACCATTAACGGTTTGGCGGCGCAGGTCGAGGAAGGGATGACCCTACTCGATGCGGCCGGGTTTCTGGGATTCCCGATTCCGACTCTCTGCCATATGGAAGGGCTGAGTCCTTATGGTGCCTGCCGGCTGTGCGTCGTCGAGATCGGCGAAGGCCCGGCCGCAAGACTTGTTTCATCCTGCACCTATCCGGTTCAGGAAGGACTGAAGGTGCGCACTGCTTCGGCGCGGGTCGTCAAGGCGCGCAAGATGGTCGTCGAATTGCATCTGGCCTCGTGCCCGCAGTCCAAGGTCATCCAGGATATCGCTTCGGCCCTCAATGTGCGGCAGCAGCGTTTCAAGCAGGAGCACGAGGATTGCATCCTCTGTGGCCTTTGTGTGCGGATGTGCAAGGAACAGATGGTCGCTTCTGCAATCGGCTTCCGTGGGCGAGGAGAGAACCGCTCGATCGGAACGCCCTTCGATGTTCCGTCGGATGTCTGCCGTCTGTGCGGCGGTTGTTCGTATGTCTGCCCAGCCTGTCAGTTGCGGTGCACCTTCGTCGATCCCGACAAGGCGATCTGCGGTGGCTGTGCCAATCTGAGCCCGCCCTGCGTTGAACTGGACAAATTCGACGACATGATGTGTTACATGAAGCCCTGTGTGGCTTGTGAGATCGAAAAGCAGGACTGACGGTCCTTGCACCGGTTTAAAAAAACCAAGGCATGCAAAGGAGCAGGATACAATGTCATCGCCACTCTCGAGAGTCAATTCCTCAGCCGCGACCCTGACCAAGAACCGGACGGAAGGTTCGGTCACCCCGGCGTCCGGAATGTGTGTTACGTGCGTGGATGGCTGTGTCGGTATGTGTGAGATCGGCAAGTCCGCGTACCGGGGCCACGAGGTGATCTATCCTCAGCCTTTCGGTGTCATTACGACGGCTTCCGAGAAGCAGTACCCCGTCGACTATTCGCACCTGAATATCATGGGAACCGCAGTCGGCGCGCAGGGTATCGAGGCCGACAGCGACAAGGCGATCTTCCCGAATGTCAATCTCGAAGTGCACTTCGGCAACGATAACGGCATCAAGTACCGTCTGCCTTGGATCATTCCCGGAATCGGCTCGACGAACATCGCCAAGAACAACTGGGAAGGCCTAGCGATCGGATCAGCCATCTCCGGCACCGGTCTGACCATCGGCGAGAACGTGGCTGGCATGGATCCCCAGGCGGTCATCAAGAACGGTCGGGTCGTCGATACGGTCGACCTGAAGCGGCGCGTCAAGCTCTACCAGGACTACCAGATCGACGGCTACGGCGCGATCATCGTCCAGGCGAATGTCGAGGATACCCGTCTCGGTGCGCAGGAGTACGCGATCGAGAAGCTCGGTGTCGAGTTCGTCGAGTTGAAGTGGGGACAGGGTGCCAAGAACATCGGCGGCGAGGTCAAGGTCAATGACCTCAAGAAGGCGCAGATGCTGCACGATCGCGGCTATGTCGTCCTGCCCGACCCCACCGATCCAGCTGTCATCAAGGCCTTCGAGCGGGGTTCCTTCCGTGAATTCGAGCGACACTCGCGCGTCGGCATGGTCGAGGAGGAAGCTTTCGCTAAGCGGGTCGAGGAACTGCGTGCCGCAGGCGCGAAGTACGTCTCGCTCAAGACCGGCGCCTACCGTCCCGTCGATCTGGCCCGGGCGATCGCGTGGTCGGTCAAGTACGGTATCGACTACCTGACGGTCGACGGGGCGGGCGGCGGTACGGGCATGAGCCCGTGGCGGATGATGAACGAGTGGGGCATCCCGCCCGTGGAACTGCACACGCTGTTGTACCGGTATGCCAAGCGTCTGCACGACAAGGGCGCGAAGGTTCCGGCGCTCGCGCTCGCCGGCGGATTCACTTTCGAAGATCAGATCTTCAAGGGTCTCGCTCTCGGCGCGCCCTTCGTCAAGCTGATCGGCATGGCTCGTTCGCCGATCGCCGCGGCCATGGTCGGCAAGACCATCGGCCGGACGATCGACGAGGGACAGATTCCGGTCTATGTTGAGCGCTTCGGCAACAGCAAGGATGAGATCTTCGTGACCTCCGCGCACCTGCGCGAGATGCTCGGCAACGACGCGTTCGAGAAACTACCCACCGGTGCCATCGGGCTCTACACCTACTATGAGCGTCTGGCTCAGGGTCTGCGCCAGTTGATGTGCGGGTCCAGGAAGTTCGGTCTCGGTTACATGACCCGTGACGACCTAGTTGCGCTCACGCCAGAGTCTGCCGCGATCACCGGCCTGCAGGGGATCATGGACATGGAGAAGGAGGCCGTGGACGGTATCTTGAACAGCTAGAGCCATCCTCGGCTCGCAGTGAAGAGAAGATAGAGCGAGAGCCGGAACGGCTCTCGCTCTCGCATATTAGAAAGCGGATCAGGAGAGAGATAGCGGCCTGGCCGCATTGACGGTCGCGCCGATCCTTGCTGCGACTCCAGTGCCGTCGGCGATGTCGGCATCACTCAGGTAAGTGATATCCAGCATTTTCTCGACGCGGAGTCCGATCTGGAGGAAGAGCATCTCTGACATGGCTAGACTCCAGCCATCGAACCAAAGGTCGAGGGACCGTCGCTGGTTTTCATCGCCCCTGAAATGGACGAGCAGGTTGATGTCGCTGGCCGGCCCGGCTGTTCCGGTCTTCACCGAACCGATCAGGTATACCGCCTCTACGCCAAAACGGGCCGAGTCCAGCTCACGAACCATACGTTCGGTCAAGCTGAACCGCCAGCGCCAGTGCTGGCAGGGTCCCTGCAATGTCGCCGTGGCGGTCTTCTGTATAGCATGATGGGTGATATAATCCGCGTCTGCCAGAACGGCGACAGCTCTGTCAATATCGGCATTCATGAAGATGTGCAGGTTTCGACCACCACTGACGGCGGCTACATCGATGACCCGGACACAGTCTTGAAGCTCTTGGTACTCCGGTAACAGGCTCGGTAGTATATTAACAGTGCCTGACAGGAAGGCGCTGTTGAAGGCAACGCCATCATCGTCCGGGTACAGGGGTAGATAAAGTATATCCGACTCGACGAGATCCTGGAAGAAGTGGGTGCCGAAGGAAAGGTCCGGAATATAGTTTCCCCGGCGGTGGGCAACTTCGATCAACATGGCTGTATTGTTGATGTCGGCGTAACTGACGTTCACGCCGAGCGTAATGTCACCGCGGCTGCCCCAGCGCCCCGGCCCGATCAGAATGAACCTGCGCCTGGGCAGGATTTTGTTGAGCCGACCGACTGCCTGTCCGACCCGTTTCATCTCCTCTACCGATGGCAACGTGCTGTAGGCGCCAGGGTCCACGTAGACGAGGTGTGTGATATTGGCGATCAAACCATTCGTCACGAAGCGTTGCGCCGAAAAAATCAGATCCTCGTCGGCAATGTTCCGGGGGATTTGTGCCGGTGCAGCGGAACCGGTCAGTACCTGTGGTCGACACTGCAACAAGTAGAAATTCTCGCCATCGTGGGCGAACTCGATCTCGACCGCTGTACCCAGGTAGTTCTGCAATGTTGTCAGCAGGGAATGGACCCGGGGTATGAAATCCGTATCGGTCAACAGGCCTGCCATGTCGGCGATAAGAGTGTCGGTCTCCGGGTTCATCATGAGTCGGGATTCCTTCCGGAGTGTCCCGTCCTTGAAGATGGAGAAGATCTTTTCGATCAAGGGGTAGTCCGAACCGGCCTCCTTCAGCACCTGGGTGAGCTGCACGGTTTCGAAGCGGTTGGTATTGAGATTGATCACATCGGCCCAGATCGGACAGTAGCGTAGTACCTCATCGGTCGTTGAGTTGGCTCGGAGATCGGGCTGAGTCAGAACGGCAACGATGGGGAAATCGTCTCCGATTCGATCGACCGCGCGGGTTCCCAGACCCGGCACTATCCGGACCAAGCCGTCCTCGCGCTGGATGCGCGGTGACCATCGGATCTCGTTCTGGCTAAAGGCCACCCCGGCGAAGGCAGGCAGCCACCAATGTCCGATCCTGGTACCGATGACTTCCTGGATCAGGATGCCCATCTCCTCGCTGAATTCCTGCAGTCCCCGCTCACGACGATATTCGATCGGGTCGGGTCCCAGAATCGAGGCCCAGACATCGGCCACGGCGTCGACTAAGGCGTCGAGTCGTTCCTGCTTGCTGCCAAGGTTGCCCAGGAATAGGCTCTTGTATTTGCCGGAGAAGGCTGAATCAGGGCGGTCCTCCAGCAGGCTGGAACTGCGGATGATGAGCGGTACTTCACCGAAGTAATCCAGTGCTCGGGACAGTCCGGTGATGACCTCCGCCGGGAAGGCACTGTTCTTGAATAGCTGGATCAGATTGGGATACTCATGCCTAATCTGCTCGATCTTCTTGAATTTCTGCTCCATGACATCGTCGAGATGGTTCAATACAACAAAATTCTGCATAGCGTCGGAAATTATATGCCACGTTCTGGGGGTCTTGACCCAGTTGTTGCCCTGTGCGTCGATGCTGGACTTCTCGAGGATCCAGCGGGCCATAAGCAGACCCGCCGCTTTTCCCCCTAGCTTGCCGTAACTGCCGCTGGGCATGATGATCCTGTCGACGAGTTCGATGAAATCTGTGATGCGGACGACTTCCTTGGCCATGTTGATGATTTCCAGCTGGTCGGTCAGGAAGCGCCGGACGAGTGAGACGCGCAGGCTTTGCAGTGTACTGAGGGCCAGGCCGCTGCGTCCTCGGAGCACATCATCGTAGAGTCGGATCGCATCGACGATTTCGGGCATGGAGGACCGTGGATCGCCGACAACGGCACTAAAAAAACTGGCCTTTTCTTCGGATATCCAATACAGGATCTGGGTCTTGATTTCCTCATCGTCGAGATGCTCGGCCGCCAGATCGAAAATGGCTCCCGACAGCAGGACGGCGCCCTTGCTGGAGATGCGCAATCCGGGGACATTAGAGTTGACCTGCCCGGCGGCGTCACGTTCGGTCTTGTCGATTATCGACAGCATCCGCTGGGCCTCCGCGATGCCGATCGAGCAGAGATAATTAAGCATCTTGCGGGAAATACGCGGGTATCGTTTCCCGCTTGAAACGCGTATATCGGCCAGCAGCGCCCGCCAATCCCGGACGGCGGCGGGGTCCTGTGCGGCTGGTGAATTCTCGTCCTGTCTGGCCATCGGTTACGACCAACCCCGGTCGCGGCAGGCCGCGGCCACACGATTGATGGCGATGACGTAAGCCGCGTCCCGCATGGATATCTTCTGCCGGCGGGAAAGATCGCTGATCGATTTGTAAGCCGATGTCATCTTGGAGTCGAGCTTGGTCAGTACATCATCTCTGGTCCAAAAATAGTTCATGTTGCATTGCACCTGTTCGAAGTAGCTGCACGTCACGCCGCCGGCATTGGCCAGGAAGTCAGGGATCACCAGGATTCCGCGTTCCTCCAGCACGGCGTCGGCATCCGGCGTCGTCGGGCCGTTGGCGCCTTCGGCGACCACCTTGACCTTTTTCGAGATTCGTGATGCGCCCTGCGCCGTGATCTGGTTCTCCAGGGCCGCCGGCAGGAGGATGTCCACTTCACGATCGATCCAGTCTTCGCCCGGCAGGATCTCGTAGCCGAGGTCTCTGGCCCGTGTACTGTCGATTCCGCCGAAACGATCGGTGTTCACGCGAAGCTCGTTCAGGTCGATACCGTTCGCCTTGAAAAACGCATAGGATGTCTGTTCCTTCTGGTTCCAACTCGAGACGCATACGGTCTTTCCACCCAGACTGTGGTACAGGTCGATGGCGTGTTGCGCAACGTTCCCGAATCCCTGAATACTGGCCGTAGTGGTCGCCGGATCGATTCCCAGTTCGCTCAGGGCCTCACGCAGGCAATAGACGATTCCGTAGCCGGTTGCCTCGGTCCGGCCTAGGGATCCTCCCATACCCACCGGCTTGCCGGTGATCATTCCGGGGTAGTGTCCACCGTGGATCAATTCGAACTCATCGAGCATCCAGATCATGTGCTGGGGGGTCGTCATCACGTCGGGAGCCGGGACATCGGTGAAGGGACCGATGTTCTTCGCCAATTGTCTCACCCATCCGCGGCAGATAGCTTCCTGTTCACGGGTGCTTAGGTTGTGAGGATCACAGATCACGCCGCCTTTGGCTCCACCAAGCGGTATGTCTGCCACGGCGCACTTCCAGGTCATCCACATGGAAAGGGCTCGCACCGTATCGATGGTCTCTAGGGGGTGGAAACGGACGCCACCCTTGCAGGGGCCACGGGCGTCGTTGTGCTGAACCCGGAAACCGCGGAATGTTTTAATCTTGCCGTCGTCCATCCGAACCGGAATGGTGAAATGATATTCACGCATGGGTGTACGTAGCAATTCGCGGGTGCCCACGTCCAGATCGATCAAACCCGCAACCTTGTCGAACTGCTTGCGGGCCATTTCGAAGGCGTTGAATGAACTGTCTGTGGCCACGGTTCCACTCCGATCTACAGTACCGAGAACACGGATATGCTTCTTCATTTCCACAATGAAGAACCATTTTGTCGCTGATCGAAAATATCAACTCAGACCATGTGACGCGCAAGCGATTACTGTTGCCTCCGCGGCCGGTAGCTGGCGCTTATTCGCGCAGTGCTGAGCGCTCGCTCCTCCTCACACATTTCCCCCTCCTCCCTATTGACCCCGCTCCGGAGTGTGTCAAAAAATTAGTTGAAAAAATTGAATCGGCCTCCAGCCTCTGGTAACTCTATGAGTGACTTAAAGTTAAAAAAACCAGAGAGAAGGAAGCCACCGATAGCTAGCCCGGATTATTCATGAATCTTAACTGACGAAAGGAGTCAATCCCATTCCTAGTTGAAACTCTCCACGGCCTCCCAACCTCATGCAGCAAGTTTACCTCCCTTGTCCGTCACGCGGATCTCCAGTCCTACCAGGATAGCCTGACGTAGCTTCGGCAGGTGCCGGTAGCCGCACA
>JAHIYU010000165.1 GCA_018814885.1 bacterium
CACGGTGGCGGCCGGCGCCGCCTTCCGCGGCGCCGTGGCGGCCCGGCCCGGTCTAGCCCACGCCCATCTGAGACTGGGATCCTATTACTACTTCATGGCCCGCTATGAGGAGGCCGCCGACTGTTACCGCCGCGTGGTGGCACTCACGCCCAGCCACTACGAGGGCTACAATCACCTCGGTGCGGTCCTCTTCGAGCTGGAGGATTACGACGGCGCGCAGGCCATGTTCGAGAAGTCCCTGGCGCTGGAACCCACCTACGACGCCTACACCAACCTGGGCAGCCTCTACTTCTACCGGCATCGCTACGCCGACGCCGTGAACATGTTCAGGCGCTCCCTGGCCATCGACGGCGATCAGTACGCGGTCTGGGGGTACCTGGGCGAGTCGCTGTACTGGGCGCCCGGCCTGCGGGATTCGTCGCGCACTGCCTATGGCGAGGCCATTCGCCTGGCCACGGCTCAACAGGCGGACAACCTCGACGACACCTACCTGATTTCCGACCTGGCGTCCTATCACGCGCACCTCGGCCAGAGCGAGCAGTCCCTCGCCCTGTCGGCGCAGCTCGAGGAGAAGGAGGACGTCATTGCCGAGGTGATGTTCATCATCGCCGACGCCTACGAGCAGATGGGCCGCCGCGAGAAGGCCCTGGACTGGCTGGAGCGGGCCTGCGCCGCCGACCTGTCCCTGGCCAAGATCGAGTTGTACCCCGGACTGAGGGAGTTGCGGACGCATCCCCGATACCGGGACATGGTGGCGCGGCGGGGCGGTTGAACCGCCCGGGCGCGCCCGTATCCAGCAGGAGGTTCGTGATGGCTGAAGCAGCCGCCAGGGCATCCATGGTCAGGTTCGTGGACGTCCACGGGACGTTGCGCGCCGATCCGCCCAATGTTCCCCTCGATCGTGGGGGCACGCTGTCCCTCGAGTACGACGGCAAGGCGCCCCCCATGCTCTTCGTCCCCGACGACAGGATCTTCGGGGGGATGCTGTTCATGATGAAGGAGGGAGAGCGCTGGCATCTGGAGCTGACTGTGCTGAGGGACGCGCCGGTGATGGAGATTCCCTACGCCCTCTACGCTCCCGATCGCAACGAGATCGCTGAGGGGGAGTCGCCGCCGCGCATGACCGTCAAGGATCCCGGCCTGTAGGACGGCCGATCCCGCGCGGGCCGGCTGGACTCATGGCGTTCGCCGCACGACCAGGAGCGTGACGTCGTCGAAGGGATCCGTCCCGCGCGTGTGCTCGTGCACGGCTTCCACGACGCGGTCCAGGACGACGCGCGCCGGTTCGCCGCCCGCGGCCGACACCACCGCCAGGAAACGGTCTTCCGTGAAGGGTTCCCCGTCCGCGGATTCCGCGTCGGTCACGCCGTCCGAGAAGATCACCAGGGTGTCGCCGGACTCGAGCTCGATCGTCTGCTCCCGATACGGGAAATCCTCCAGCATGCCCAGGGGCACGCCGCCGTCGCGCGGACGGCCCACGATCTCGCCGTTGCGGCACAGCAGGGGTCTCTCGTGGCCCGCATTGCACGTGGTGATCCGGTGGTGTCGCAAGTCGAGTATCCCCAGGAAAAGCGTGGCGAACAGGTGCGGGTCGGTGCAGCAGTGCAGCATGCGGTTGACGCGCCGGGCGCAGGCCGCGGGCGATCGCTCGAAGAGGACCTGGCCGCGGAGCGCAGCCTGCAGGTTGGCCATCAGCAACGAGGCGGGCAGTCCCTTGCCGGACACGTCGCCCAGGGCCACCGCCAGGGTGCCGTCGTCCAGCGGCACGAAATCGAAATAATCGCCGCCGACGTCGCGGGCCGGCACGCTCACGGCCGCCATGTCGTAACCGGGCGCGTCCGGCGGCGCATCCGGCAGCAGCCGCTGCTGGATCTCCTTCGCCAGGCGCAGCTCCTCGCGCATGCGCTCGTGCCGCTGGCTGACCTCGTAGAGGCGCGCATTCTCGATCACCTGGGCCGACTGCATGGCGATGATGCTCAGCAGCCGCTGGTCCTCCTCGTCGAAGCCGCCCCCGTCGCCGCCAGCGCCGCGCTTGTTGTAGACCGAGAGGACGCCGATCACCTCCATCCTCAGCAGCAGCGGCACGCAGAGCAGGGAGTGCACGGTCTCGGGGAGGTCCTCCGCGCGCAGGCGCTCGTCGTGGCGCGGGTCGTTGGCGAGCAGGGGCCTGCGATGGTGCTGCATCCAGCCCTGCAGGTGCAGGTCGAGGTGATAGCGCTCGCGCGTGACGGCGCTGCCCATGGCCCGGCAGACGGTCTTGGCGGGATCGGGCGTGTCGTGGCCCACCAGCGATATCACCGCCTGCTCGGCGCCGGTCGTGCGGCGCGCGCGGTCGACGATCCGGTCCAGGATGTATTCCGCATCGAAGGACGCGCCGATCTCGGCGGCGAGCTCGTTCAGCACCGACAGCTCCTCGACGGCGCGCTGCAGGGCCGTGTTGCGCGCCAGGAGGTCGTCGTAGGACTGCGCGGTCCTGTCCGGTCTGGTGGGGTGACGGGGCAAGGTTCCCTCCTCTGCAGGCCTTTCCCCGCGCAGCATAGCAGATCGGTGAAGTCGTAGCCAGGGCGTCCGGCCGCGGGCGGCGTGAAACACCAGGTCCGGCGTTCCGTATTCATCCAGATCCCCACATCTCCACCGAACAGGAGGACCGCCGTGCCCCGATTCACCGTCGTACTGTGCGTGCTGCTGGCGCTGTCGATACCCGCCGCGACCGCCACGGCCCAGGACCTGCCCGATCTCGAGTTCGAGAAGTACGTCCTGGACAACGGATTGCAGGTGATCCTGCACGAGGACCATTCCGTACCGCTGGTCTCCGTGAACATCTGGTACCACGTGGGCTCCAAGAACGAGAAGCCCGGCCGCACCGGCTTCGCCCACCTCTTCGAGCACATGATGTTCCAGGGCTCGGAGAACCACGACGAGGACTATTTCGCGCCGCTGCAGAAGATCGGCGGCACGATCAACGGCTCCACCACGGAGGACCGCACCAACTACTGGGAGAACGTGCCCAGCGATCAGCTCGAGCTGGCCCTGTGGCTCGAGGCCGACCGGATGGGCTTCCTCATCCCGGCCATGACCCAGGAGCGTCTCGACAACCAGAAGGACGTGGTGCAGAACGAGAAGCGCCAGGGCGAGAACCAGCCCTACGCCGTGTCCCGCCAGCTCATGCTGGAGCTGCTCTTTCCCGACGATCATCCCTATCATCACACGGTCATCGGCAGCATGGACGACCTGGGCGCCGCGTCCATCGAGGACGTCTCGGAGTTCTTCGGGCTCTACTACGCCCCCAACAACGCCTCGCTCTGCGTGGCCGGCGATTTCGAACCCGCCGCGGCCAGGGCGCTGATCGGCGAGTACTTCGGCACCCTGCCCCCGGGACGCCCCGTGCAGCGGTTCCAGAAGTGGATTCCCAAGCTGGACGGCGAGCACCGCGCCGTGGCGCAGGACGACGTCGAGCTGCCCCGTCTCTACATGGCCTGGCACACGCCCGGCGTCCTGCAGCCCGGCGACGCCGAATCCGACCTGCTGGCCTCTGTGCTGGCCTCGGGCAAGACCTCCCGCCTGTACAAGGCGCTGGTCTACGAACAGCAGATAGCCCAGGACGTGGCCGCCTACCAGGACTCCCGCGGCATCAGCGGCATCTTCACCATCCAGGTCACCGCCAAGCCGGGCGTGTCCATCGACGACCTGGAGAAGGCCGTGGACGCCGAGCTGCGCACGCTGCTGGACAAGGGCGTCAGGAAGGACGAGCTGGCGCGGGCCCGCACCTCCTACGAGGCGGGCTTCATGCGCCGCATGCAGAACATCGGCGGCTTCGGCGGCAAGGCCGACCAGCTCAACGCCTACAACATCCGCACCGGCGATCCCGGCTATATGAAGCGGGATCTGCAGCGCTACCGGGACGCCTCGGCCAGGAGCGTCATGGATTTCGCGCATGCGTATCTCGACCTCGGGCGCCGGGCCGTCCTGCACGTGGTGCCGCTGGGGCAGCTCGCCGCGTCGGAGTCGGTCGTCGACCGCACGCGGATGCCGGGCGCGGGCCGGGAGCCCTCCTTCGCGCCGCCGGCCATCCAGTCGGCCGACCTGTCCAACGGCATGAAGCTGTACCTGGTGGAGAAACACGAACTGCCGCTGGTGCAGGTGAACCTGGTGGTCAAGAGCGGCTGGGCCGCCGACCCCGCCGACAAGCCGGGCGCCACCGCCCTGACCGCCGACATGCTCGACGAGGGCACGCGCAGCCGCGACGCCCTGCAGATCTCCGATCGCGCCCGCGAGCTGGGCGCCCAGCTCGGCACCTTCAGCGGCTTCGACGGCTCCTACGTCAACCTGAACGTGCTGAAGGCCCACCTGGACGACGGCCTGGACCTGATGAGCGACGTCGTGCTCAACCCGACCTTCCCCGAGGCCGAGCTGGAGCGCATCCGCGCCGAGTACCTGGGCCGCATCCAGCAGGAATCGATGCAGCCGGTGGTGACCGCCTACAAGCTCTTCCAGAAGCGGCTCTTCGGCGAGGGGCATCCCTACGCCCAGCCCTTCACGGGGACCGGCAGCGCCGAGTCCGTGCAGAAGCTGACGCGCGACGACCTCGTGCGCCAGCACCGCGAGCTCTACAGGCCCAACAACACGGCGGTGGTCGTGGCCGGCGACCTGACCCTGGGCGAGGCGGTCGGCAAGCTGGAGAGAACCTTCGCGCGATGGGAGCGCGGTCCGGTGCGTCCTGTCGCCGCTTCCGTCGCCCGCCCGTCGGGCGACGGCAAGATCTGCGTCGTGGACAAGCCAGGCGCGCAGCAGAGCGTCATCGTGATCGGCCACGAGGGACTGGCCCAGAACGATCCCGACGTGCTGCCCATGCAGGTCATGAACCTGCCCCTGGGCGGACAGTTCATGTCGCGGGTGAACATGAACCTGCGCGAGGACAAGGGCTACACCTACGGGGCCCGCACCATGACCCTGAACTTCGGGCAGAGCGGCATCTTCCTGGCGTTCTCGCAGGTGCATACCGAGTACACGGCCGAGTCGGTGATGGAGTTCATGAAGGAGCTTGACGACGTGCGCGGCCCGCGCCCGATCAGCGACCAGGAGCTGGCCGACGGCAAGAACCAGCTGGTCAAGAGCTTCCCCCAGCAGTTCCAGACCATCGGGGGCATCGCCGGGCAGCTGGGCGACCTGGTGCTCTACGACCAGCCCCTGAACGAGTGGCGGACCTACGTGCGCCGCGTCACGGAGACCGACCAGGCGCAGGTCCTGGACATGGCGCGCAGGCACATCGACCCCGGCGCGTACCAGATCGTGATCATCGGCGACTGGAGCGAGATCGAGGCGGGCCTGCGCGGCCTGGACCTGGGCGAGATCGTGGTGATGGACTCGGACGCCATCTAGAGGGAGCGAGTCCGGCGACGGATCGCATGCAGGAGCGCCCCTTCCCGGCAGGGAAGGGGCGTCGTCGTTGCCGCCCCGGATGCGGCCTGCTAGGATGGCCGCGCCCGAGGGGAGGCGTGATGAAGAAGATCTGCGTGCTGGGGGCCGGTCTGGTCGGCGGGCCGATGGCGCTGGACCTGGCGGCCGACGAGGGTTTCGAGGTGACCGTCGCCGACCGCGACGAGGCGACCCTGGCCCAGCTGGCGGCGCGGGCGCCGCTGCGCACGGCCTTACGCGACTTGTCCGATCCCGCCGCCGTGGGCGAACTGGCCGCCGCGTCCGACCTCGTGCTGGAGGCCATGCCCGGCCGGCTCGGTTTCCACACCCTGCGCACCGTGATCGAGAGCGGCCGGGACGTCGTGTCCATCTCCTTCTTCGCCGAGGATCCCTTCGACCTGGACGAGCTTGCACGCGCGCGCGGCGTGACCGCGCTGGTGGACTGCGGCGTCTTCCCGGGCATGGGCAGCGCCCTGATCATGGACGCCGTGACGCGTCGTCTCGACCGCGCCGACGCGGTGACCGTCCTGGTGGGCGGTCTGCCCGAGCACCCGCGGCCGCCGCTGTACTACCGCAGCGTCTTCTCGCCCGCGGACGTGATCGAGGAATATGTGCGCCCCGCCCGCCATCTGGAAAACGGCGTGGTCGTGGTACGTCCAGCCCTGTCGGACGTCGAACCCGTGTACTTCGAAGACGTCGGCGACCTGGAGTGCTTCAGCACCGACGGCCTGCGCACCCTGCTGCGCACCATCCCCTGCCCGGACATCCGCGAGAAGACCCTGCGCCTGACCGGCACCGCCGCCCAGATGGGCCTGTTGCGCGACCTGGGCCTGTTCGACGAGGATCCGGTCCGGATCGAGGGCCGCGACGTGCGCCCGCGGGACATGGCCCTGGCCCTGCTCGGCCCGCTCTGGCGAATGCCCGGGGGGGAGGGGGATCTCACGGTGATGCGCATCGAGGTCGCCGGCGAGACCGACGGCGCGCCGCGCACCGTTCGCTGGGACCTGATCGACCACTGGGACCGCGACGCTGGCGTCCCGAGCATGGCCCGCACCACCGGTTACACGGCCACCGCGGCGGTGCGGATGGTCGCCGACGGGACCTATACCCGCGCGGGCATCTCACCGCCCGAGTATCTCGGCCGCGAAAAGAGCCACGTCGATCGTCTGCTGCGCGACCTCGGGGAGCGCGGTGTCGTGTATCGCGAGGCCGGTGCGCCTTGAGCATGCTGGAGATCCTGCCGCTGGCCGTCGCCCTGGCCATGGACGCCTTCGCCGTCTCGGTCGGGGCCGGCGCGGCCGGCCGCGCCCGGGGAGCGCGCGCCACCTTCCGCCTCGCCTTCCACTTCGGGCTGTTCCAGTTCATCATGCCGGTGATCGGCTGGCTGGCCGGCTCGACCGTGGCGCGTCGCGTCGCGTCGGTCGACCACTGGATTGCCTTCGCCCTGCTGGCCTGGATCGGCGGCGGCATGATCCGCGCCGCCTTCCGCGCCGACGAGAACGACCGGCCCGACCCCTCGCGCGGCTGGTCCCTGGTCCTGCTGAGCGTGGCGACGAGCATCGACGCCCTGGCCGTGGGCTTCAGCCTGGCCCTACTGGGGGTGCGCATCTGGCAGCCGAGCGTGGTGATCGGCCTGGTGGCGGCGGCGTTCTCGGCCGTCGGCCACCGCGGCGGGGATCGTCTGGGCCGCCGCTTCGGCAAGCGCGCGGAATTCACAGGCGGGGTGATCCTCGCGGGGATCGGGGTGAAGATCCTGGTGGAACACCTGGGGAGCTGATGCGTTCGGCGTCGATCACGCTACCGGTCAATCGCCCGTCCGCCACGGCCGCACGTCCAGGTGGAAACGGCGCAGGCCGCGGAACGCGATCCGCGCGGGGCCGCCGCCCGGGGGCACGCCCGCCACCACCTGCCGCGCCATGGCCGGATATGACGTCACCGTGTAGTCGCGCGTGCGCAGCGTCGCGTAGGTGTGCAGCCGGGACGGATCCAACGGCCGCACCCAGGCGGGCATGATCGCCAGCGCGTCCACCGGATGCGCCGCCACGTAGGCGTCGCGGTCCCAGTAGAGCTCCGGCGTGTTCAGGCCCATCAGGTCGACCACGGGACGCCGTCCGAAGTAGCGTACGGCGCCGGCGTCTGTGGCGGCCACCCGGGCGTCGGCGGGGGTGTGGGCGTCGAGCCAGCGCCCCATGGCCACCTGCACCTCCTGGATGTTGCGCACGTCGTTGTGATAGCGGCGGGCGGTCGGCGCGAGGGTGAACGCGGCGCCGATCAGTCCCACGGCCAGCAGGGCGAGCAGGGG
>JAHIYU010000166.1 GCA_018814885.1 bacterium
CCGCCCGGGCGCTGGCCGCCTTCGATCCCGTCTGGGAGACGCTGACGCTCCGAGAGCAGGCACGGGTGCTACGCCTGTTGATCCAACGTGTGGACTACGATGGCGACAAGGGCACGGTCTCGGTGACCTTCCACCCGGCGGGCATCGAGACGCTGTCACGCGAGTTCGCGGAGGAGAGCGCATGACCCGGCCACTGAAGATCACCAAGGAAGTCCACTTCCGGAGCATGAAGCGCGGGCGGAAGGAACTCCGTGTCGGAGCCGAGGAAGTCCAGCCGACTCTGGGCAGCGTGCCACGGGTTTCGCGGTTGCTTGCCCTCGCGCTCCACATGGATGACCTGTGCCGGCTGGGAGAAGTGGCCGATTACGCCGAACTGGCCCGCCTCGCGCTTGTGACCCGAGCCCGGATGACGCAGATCATGAGCCTGCTGCTGTTGGCCCCGGATATCCAGGAAGAGATCCTGTACTTGCCCCGCTCCGACGGCGGCCGCGACCCTATCAGGGAGAAGGCGGTCCGTCCCATCGCGACCGTGCCCGACTGGCGGAAGCAACGGGTGATGTGGCGCGACCTGAAAGCCGGGCTCCCGGACTGATCCCCAGCACTCGGTTTGTGTCCTATCTTGTTGCCCTACAACGCCTCGATAAAAAATGCTCCGATACACTTGACGGATGAATTGGTGTGTAGTATTTAGTAAACATGAACGGGCGGCGATATCCGACAGACCGAGCAGTCCTCCCAGGTCGTTCGGCAACCGGAAGGAGGTGAAACTATGGCAGGAAACCCAAGATTCGGAAAGCGGGTCCGTGATCTCCGCGAGGCGAAGAAGGCGGTCGACCCCTCTTTCTCGCTCAGGCAGTTCGCCGTGAAAGTCGGAATCAGCGCCACGTTCCTGAGCAAGGTCGAGACAGGGGAGTTCGATCCGCCCAGCGCGGAGAACATCATCAAGATGGCGGAACTACTCGATGTCGACGCCGACGAGTTGCTGGCGCTGGCCAACAAGACCGATCCGGAACTCGAGGAGATCATCAAGACCGCGCCCAAGGCGATGGCCGACCTTCTACGGACGGCGCGTGATCGCGGCTTGACCACCGATGACCTCGAGCGCATCACGAAGAGCATGAAACGGAAGTCCTGAATCCAGGACGTACAGGAGGTACGAATGGCGCGGAAGACTGACTTCATCCACAGGGAAACCATCGAAGCCGGCACCCTGGCTCTGCTGGGCGACTACAGCAGGAAATACGGCCTGACGGTCGGGCCGCCGGTTCCGGTCGAGGAGATTCTCGAGGCCCACCTCGGCCTCGCCTATGACTTCGACGACCTTCCGAGATTGATGGGAACACCCGATGTGCTGGGTGGAACCTGGTTCCGGTCTCGGGAGGTGAAGATCGACCAATCTCTCGACCCGACCGTGTTCCCGTCCCAGTTGGGCCGGTACCGGTTCACGGTCGCCCATGAGGTCGGCCATTGGGAGTTGCACCGCCACAGGTATCTGTCCGCCGAGGGGCAGGCAGCCATGTTCGCGGGCGAGGACCGTCCGGTGGTCTGCAGGTCCAACGACACGAGTCCGCTCGAATGGCAAGCCGACCGTTTCGCAGGCTACCTGCTGATGCCGAAGGAGATGGTCTTCGCTCAGTGGGAGACCATGCACGGCAACCGGGAGCCGTACATCGCCATCGATGAGATCGAGGACCTGAAGGCCCGCTGGGGTCTCGCTGATGACGATAGGCCCACGGTAGACGTGGCGCGGCAGATGGCGCCGGTGTTCGAGGTCTCGGCGCAGGCGATGCAGATCCGCCTGATCGAGCTGGGACTGATCAGGACCAAGGTGCCGGAGCCGGGGTTGTTCTCGTGATGTCCCCGGTTTTTTTTAATCCACAGTGTTTAGTGTTTAGTCCACAGGTTACGCACAACTTATCCCCGGTCCCCAAGCACAGGAAGGATCCGTGATGAAACCTCCCAGGAAATCCACCCTCTTGCCTGCCCAAGTCGAGCTCGTCGAGCTGATGCAGCATCTCGACTTCGGCAACATCGAAGGGCTCGTCATCCGCGATGGCCTTCCGGTGCTCAAGCCGCGGCCCCGGCTCATCCGGGACGTGAAGTTCGGCGCTGGCAATGGTCGCCGCAGCGAGACTGGGCTGACCGACTTCGCCCTGAAGTCGAGCGTCCAGGAACTCATGGACACCTTCACCTCCCTGGGCAACGCGACCGTGCGCCGCCTGGAGATCAAGCACGGCCTGCCCTTCCGGATGCAGGTGGAGGAGGCCGCCGCCTAAGACGCGGGGCTGGCCGCCCCGCTCCCATCCCTGACTGATCGTCACCAGACATTTAACCGGCCACGAGGTGGAGGTGCATGTGGGTGTCGCCGTAACGGCGAACCACGTGCGCTTCCACCGCGCCGGTCTATGCGCTGCCTCGTGCGACACCTTCGCGCCTCTCCGCGGCCTCAGGAGAGGTTCCGATGGAGAACGCAAAGCAGCGCATCCTCGACGGATACGCCCGTGAAGTCATTCGGCACAAAGCCAGGCAGCTGATCGGCAAGTATGGATTCACCCGCGACGACTACGACGACTTGCAGCAGGAGATGATGCTGGATCTGCTGCGCCGCCTCGGCAAGTACGACCCCAGCAAGGCGGGCCTGAGCACGTTCGTGGCCCGCATCGTCGACCGCAAGATCTCCACCCTGATCCGTCACCAGCGCCAAGAGAAACGCGACTACCGACGGCCGGTCTGTTCGCTCGACGCCCAGGTCGAGGACCAGGACGGCCAGGCGCGCGGGCTTGACGAGATCCTCAGCCAGGATGCCTTCGACGAAGAAGTCGCGCGCCACGACCGTCCCGAGGCTGAGCGCGTCGATCTGAGGCTCGACCTCACCTTGGTGCTCGATGAGCTCCCCGACGATCTGCGGCAACTCGCCCGCCTTCTGCAGACCCGAACCGTCGCCGAAATCGCGCGCGAGTTGGGTGTGCCGCGCAGCACGCTCTACGAGAAGGGCATCGCCCGCCTGCGGAAGATCTTCGAGGACAACGGGCTGCGGGAATACCTGGGCGAGGCCCGACACCTCGGCAAGGGACCGGGTAAGTAACCCACAGAAGGCCAATGGCCCAGGACCTCAGGAGAGGAAACACGATGAATCGAGAAGTCCACCGCTACGAGTTCGAGGCCTCGGTGCCCGCGGATGAGATCGAGAGCACGCTGCTTCTGGCCGTGCTCGCGGTCGAGGGTCTGCACGGCACCTCGAGGGTGCGGCTCGACGCGAAGTACTGCTTCGACAACGACAAGCACGCCTGCGTGATCGACGCCGACACCGTCGTCGGCCAGGACATCAGCCGCATCTTCACGGGCTTCGCCATCCGCGAGTTCGGCGAGGAGTCCTTCACGGTCGGTCGCGCCGAACCCATGCCCAAGCCGGAAACGGAGGACCTGAGCGCATGAATCTGCCCGGAGTTTTCAAACGACGCACGTGGAACGTCCAGGACCTGATCCGCGAACCGGCCGACGTCTACCACGGCAAGGCCGGCGAGTACCTCTCGAGCCACATGCTGGCCGAGTTCAGGCGCAACCCGCTGCTCTTCCACAAGAAGGAACTCGGGTTGGTTCAAGATCAGGATCGCCCGGCGTACGTTCTCGGCCGCGCAGCCCATGTCCTGATCCTCGAGGGCCGCGAGGCCTATGAGCAGGCCTATGCGTTCGGCGGGCCGATCAACCCGAAGACCGGCCTGCCGTTCGGCAGTCGCACCAAGGCATTCCAGGAGTGGGCGGAGGCCAAAGGCAAGCCCGTGCTCGACGACGACCAGGCGGCCTTGATCGAGAGCCTCAACGCCTCGGTGCAGGCCCACGTGCATGCCTCGGCTCTTCTGGCTGACGGTATCGCCGAGGGCGTGGTCCGGGCCGAGTACTGCGGACTGCCGTGCCAGTCGC
>JAHIYU010000167.1 GCA_018814885.1 bacterium
AATCGCCCGGGGAAACGGTCGCCGCCTGCTCCGGCCCCGACGCCTACCGGGCGGCGGCGGCAGCCACCGTCTCCGGCTGGACGAGCCTCGTGGAGGGCCTGCAGTCAAGACACCCGGCCCTCGGCGCCTGCGTCATGGAAGGCATGCCTTCGGTGCAGGACGACCGCGTCGTCCTCTCGTTTCCCGCGGAAAAGACGTTCCAGCTCAAACAGGTCGAGAAGGATCTCGACGTGCTGCAGAAGGCGTCCGTCAGCTACCTCGGCAAGGAACTCCTGCTGAACGTCGTCAGCGGCGACGACGAGGTGCGCAGCGAGCACCGCGATGAACTGCGCCGCGCCGTGGCGCCCACCGAGAAAGAGGCCCTGCACGAGGCCTGCGACAAGGACGATACCCTGGGGGATCTCGTGCGCATGCTCGACGCCGAAGTTGTTCCCGACGCCGAAAGGGAGGATTGGCTGCGCCGCGACGACGGGGCGAAGTCATCCGGCACTTCATAGAAGCACCGCCCCGCGGGGAGGAGGAGAACCGATGGACATCCGCGCCCTGATGAAGCAGGCCCAGCAGATGCAGCAGAAGATGGCGGAGGCCCAGGAAGAGTTGGCCCGGAAGGTCGTCACCGTGGAGGTCGCCGGCGGACAGGTCACCGCCAGCATGAACGGCAAGCACGACCTGACCGCCTTGACCATCAAACCGGAGATCGTCGACCCCGAGGACGTGGATTTCCTGCAGGATCTGGTGCTCTCGGCCGTCAACGAGGCCACGCGCAAGGTGAACGAGATGGTCGAGCAGGACATGGGCTCGGTCACCGGCGGCATGAACTTGCCCGGTCTGCCGGGGATGTAGGGTCGTGGATCACTCCACGCCGTCGGCCAACCACTTCCGGACCCACCGCGACGGCGGCGAGTTCCAGTCCCCGTCCCTGGAACGACTGGTGCGCGCCCTGAGCCGGTTGCCGGGCCTGGGCCGCAAGTCGGCCACGCGCATCGCGCTCGAACTCATCCAGCGCGACGGCGCGCTGCCCGTCGAACTCATCGACGCCCTGGCCGAGGCCCGCGAGCGGGTCCGCAACTGCAGCCGCTGCGGCGCGATCACCGAGACCGATCCCTGCTCCATATGCAGCTCCGCCAGACGCGATGCGCGGCTGCTCTGCGTCACCGCCTCGCCCGTGGACATCCTGTCGTTCGAGAAGGCGGGGTTCTTCCGCGGACGTTATTTTGTGCTGGGCAAGCTGCTGTCGCCGCTGGACGGCGTGCGCGTCGAGGATCTGCCCTTCGACCGGCTCGTCCGCCGTGTCGAGCAGGACGAGGTCGGCGAGCTGATCCTGGCTCTCGATGCCAGCGTGGAAGGCGAGGCGACGGCCCTCTACATCCAGCGGCTGTTCGCCGCCGCCGAGCTCAAGTTGACCCGCCTGGCCACCGGTATCCCGGTCGGCGGCGCCCTGGCCTACACCGACGAGGCCACCCTGCAGAGGGCCTTCCAGTTCCGCCGGGACTTCTGATTTCAAGTCCTTCTGTTTCCAGCCGATAGCTAGATCGAGAGTCCGCATTCCGGAAATGCGGTCCCGTGTCCCTGTTCGTCGAGAGGGCCGCCATGGCAGGGTCCGCCAGCCCAGTCCAGGACGAGGCATACCAGCGCATATGCGACGCGGCCGCTGCGCTCGCGCAACGTGAGGGCGTGGCCGGCGTCTGCCTGGTGGCCGGCGGCGGCCGGCTCGTCCTGCGTTTCGGGTCCGGTCCGCAGCCGGCTGATGACGACACTCTCGCCAGGCTCACGTCGGCAGTCTCCGTGGCCCGGACACTCGATCCGGACAGCGGGCATGACGCACCGGTCTTCGTGCACGACGGGCGCAACCGGGTCTACGCCCGGCCCGTGGCGCGCGATCTCTCGCTCCTGTTGTTCTGCGAGACGCGCCTGCCGCCGGGGTTGGCCTATAGGCTCGTCGAGATGCCGGTCGCAGCCATGCGCGAAGCCCTGTCCGCCCTCTTCGCCGCCGTGTCCCGGCGGCGGGACGTGGACACAGACTCAGGCGGCGACGACATCTTCTGGGAGTAGGCGATGCCTGGCGACGCGAGAGAGACGCCTGTCGATCACATCATGCGCATCGTCTATTACGGCGCGGGCCTGGCCGGCAAGACGACCAACCTGCTGCAGCTCGCCGCCGCCGCCGGCATCCCCGATGAGGTGACCGTCGTCGAGACCGCATCCGCGGCGGACCGCTGCGAGTTCCTGCCGTTGCCCTGGCGGGGCGGGTCGCGGGCGCTGCACCTGGTCGCCGTGCCGGGCCGGCTGGCGCGGGCCGAGGACCGGCGGCTGCTTTTGCGCGGCGCCCATGGCGTGGTCTTCGTGGCCGACGGACGGGCCGCGCGGCAGGACGCGAACCTGGTGCTCCTGGACGAACTCGGATCTCATCTCGCCGCTGCCGGGATCGTACCGGCCGCCTTTCCGCTGGTGCTGCAGTACAATCACCGCGATCTGCCCGACGCCGTGCCGCCGAAGGATATGGACCGCCTGCTCAACGGCCGCGGCTGGCCGGCGGTGCCCGCCTGCGCCCTGACCGGGGAAGGCGTCGAGGCCACCCTCGAGACCCTGTTCAGCCGCCTGCCGTCCGGCTAGCCCTTCCCCGCGTTGACCGCGCGTGTCCCTTGTCTTACCCTGACGCCCAGCGAGCCTCGCAGCGAGCGTACCGTCAGCGGGAGAGGACACCGTGAAACGTTTTCTGATCCACGCCTTCGCCACTTTCGGCGGCACCGGCTACGCGCCCTTCGCGCCGGCCACCGTCGCCAGCCTGGTCTTCGCGCTAGTCTGGGGCGCGGTCTCGCCGGTCTGCCCCGCCACCCAGCTGCTGTTGCTGGCGGGAGTCGTGGCCCTGGGCGTACCCGCCGCCGGCTGGATGGAGCGCCGCCACGGCCCGGATCCTTCCCTGGTGGTCTGCGACGAGGTCGCGGGTATGCTCGTCACATACCTGGGCGTGGGCACCGGCTGGGCCGGTTGGCTGGCCGGCTTCTTCTGGTTCAGGTTCTTCGACATCGCCAAGCCCTTTCCCGTGCGGCGCGCCGAGCGGCTGCCCGGCGGCTGGGGCATCACCGTGGACGATCTGCTTGCCGGCGTCTACGCGAACATCTGCCTGCGTCTGACCCTGGCGGTGACCGGATGGTGAAGCTGACCCGGGCCTGGCTCGTGGTCGTCGGCGACGAATTGCTCAACGGCCGCACCGTGGACACCAATTCCAGTTTCATGCAGCGCCGACTGGCGAATCGTGGCGTGAGGGTGGACGCCGTGACGGTGGTGCCGGACCGTGCCGACAGGATCTCCGCCGCGCTCGACGCCGTTCCCGCCGGGGCGCTGGTCGTCGTGACCGGCGGGCTCGGGCCCACCCGCGACGATCTCACGGCCGAGACCGTGGCCGCCTGGGCCGGGGCGCCGCTGCGCGAGAACGACGCCGTGGCCCGGCACCTGCGCGCGATGTGCGCGCAGAGGGGCTACCCCTACGCGGAGAACATGGTCAAGCAGGGTCTGCTGCCCGCGGGGCTGGACGCCCTGCTCAACCCCCTGGGCACCGCGCCGGCCATGGCGGGCGAGCTGTGCGAGCGCACGCTGGTCCTGCTGCCGGGTGTGCCCCAGGAGGTGCGGGCCATGTGGGAGTCCGTCGAGGCCTGGTTGTCCGCCCGCGGTCGGCTGGGAGACCCCTTGCCAGGCGTGTTGATGCGCACGGTGCGTTTCTCCGAGCCGGGGCTGGCCAAGGCGACCGAGGCGTTGCGCGGCCGTCACAGCGACCTCGACTGGTCCTGGTGGTTGACGCGCTGGGGCGTGGACGTGCAGGCGGCGGCGCCCTCGCCCGCAGTCGCGTGGCCGGAGCGGCTCGCCGGGGACCTGGCCGCGGTCCTGGGCGACCACGTCTATGCGAGAGACCTGCGCGGGTTGCACGAGGTTGTGCAGGCGGACCTGATCGCCGGCGGCTGGACGGTGGCGGTGGCCGAATCCTGCACGGGCGGCCTGCTCGGCGCGGCCCTGACCGAGAACGCGGGCTCGTCCGCGTGCTTCCTGGGTGGCGCGCTCACCTATGCGGACGCAGTCAAGACGTCCGCACTCGGCGTCGCCCCCGCCACCCTGGAGTCGCACGGCGCCGTCAGCGTGGAAACCGCGCGCGAGATGGCCGCCGGCTGCCGGGAGCGTTTCGGCAGCGACCACGCCCTGTCCATCACCGGGATCGCCGGTCCCGACGGGGGCTCGCCGGACAAGCCGGTCGGCACCGTCTGTCTCGGCCTGGCCTCGGCGTGCGGCGTGTACGCCGGGCATTACCGTCTGGGCCCGCATCGTTACCGCAACCGGGAACTGGCCGTGTCCTTCGCCCTCGACGCGTTGCGCAGGCATCTCGCCAGCGCCGCCGATCCGTTCGCCGGCCGCGGCGGGGAGGCCAGGCGGTGAGACTATTCGTGGCCGTTGACCCGGGGGAGCGCCTGCGCGCGACGCTGGCAACCGCGCTCGACACCTGGCGCCGCCGCTGGGACCTGAACTGGGTCCGGCCGGAGAACCTGCACGTCACCCTGCGCTTTCTCGGCGAACAGCCGGAGCGCGTCCTGCCCGCGCTGGATGGCGCCTTGCGGCGAGCCGCCGGTTCGCGCGCCGGTTTCGCGATGTCGTCGGGCGGTCTGGGGGTCTTCCCGGGCTGGCGCCGGCCGCGGGTCCTCTTCTTGCAGCTTGCCGGGGACGGCGAGCTGGAGGCGCTGGCCACGTCCGTCAACGAGGCGATCGATGCGCGCCTGGGAGAGGAACCCCCACTGCGGCAAGCGTTCCGCGCGCACCTGACCCTGGCCCGCATCAAGCGTCCGCTCGGCGCGACGGACCTCGATGATCTGCGGAACCTCGTCCCGCCGGCCCCGCATCCTGTCGCGATACGGGAGATCCGCCTGATCGAGAGCCGCTTGACCGGGCGCGGTCCGGTGTACGTCGAGCGTCGGGTTTTCCCGTTGGCGGGCGCCGGTCCGGCGTAGTATGGTGGATCGCACCTGTCCGGCGGCCGGCCCGCGGCGCAAGGCGGGCGCTCGGCTCGGCAGCGAAGCCTCCCGGACCCGACTCACACCCAAGGAGAGATGACGATGGCAAAGGACAGGCAGCAGGACAGGGCCAAGGCGCTCGAGTTGACCCGGGCCCAGATCGAGAAGCAGTTCGGCAAGGGAGCCATCATGCTCCTGGGCGACGACCGGGTCGTGGAAGGCATCGAGGCCGTGTCGACCGGCAGCTTGACGCTGGACATCGCACTGGGCATCGGCGGCCTGCCCCGGGGGCGCGTGACCGAGATCTACGGTCCGGAAGGCAGCGGCAAGACCACCTTGGCGTTGAGCGTCGTGGCCAGCGCCCAGCGCAGCGGCGGCACGGCGGCCTTCGTGGACGCCGAGCACGCGCTCGATCCGATCTACGCCCGCAATATCGGCGTGGATATCGACAATTTGCTCGTCTCGCAGCCGGATAACGGCGAGCAGGCGCTGGAGATCACCGAGTTGCTGGTGCGGTCCGGCGCCGTGGACATCGTCGTGATCGATTCGGTGGCCGCGCTGGTGCCGCGGGCGGAGATCGAGGGAGAGATGGGCGACACCCACGTCGGCCTGCAGGCCCGGCTGATGAGCCAGGCTCTGCGCAAGCTGACCGGCGCGATCTCCAAGACCAACACCATGGTGGTGTTCACGAACCAGCTGCGCATGAAGATCGGGGTGATGTTCGGCAATCCCGAGACAACGACCGGCGGCTACGCGCTCAAGTTCTACAGCACCGTCCGCCTGGACATCCGTCGCGTCGGCGCCCTGACCCAGGGCGAGGAAGTGGTCGGCAACCACGTGCGCGTCAAGGTCGTCAAGAACAAGGTGGCAGCGCCGTTCAAGAAGGCGGAATTCGACATCCTCTACGGGCACGGCATCTCCAAGGAGGGCGACCTGATCGAGCTGGGCGTCGAGGCCGGGATCATCCAGAAGTCCGGCGCCTGGTACAGCTTCGGCGAAGAGCGCCTGGGGCAAGGCAAGGAGAACGTGCGGGATTTCCTGCGCGAGACCCCGGACCTCTACCGGCGCATCGAGGAGCCGGTCCTGATCCATTACGGCATCAGGCCGGCCGCCGCTGAACCCAAGCCCGCCGAGACGGAGGCCGGTGCAGGGGCGGCCCGGCCCCTGGCCAAGCCGGCCAAGACGAAATCGTCGGCGTCGGCGGCGGGATAGGCCGTGAGCGCCGGCGGCGGCCCCACGCTGCTTGCGGTGGAGGACACCGAGGGCGGCGTGCGCGTCACGCTCAGCGACGGTGAAACCCTGGAGCTGGCGGTGGAATCCCTGCCGCCGGCTCTTCCCGCTCCCGGGGGGTCGGTGCCGGCGGACCTGCTGGCGCGATTGCGGGAAGCCGCCGCGTGCAAGCTCATCGCCAGGCGGTTGTTCGCCCTCCTGGGTCGTCGCCTGCAGACCCGGAGCGCGCTGCGACGCAAGCTCCTGGACGAGGGATTTCCGGCGGGTCCGCTCGACGAGATCCTGGATCGCTTCGCCGCCGCCGGCGTGCATTCCGACCGCCTGTTCGCCGAGACGTGGTGCCGGGACACGGTGCGCCTGCGCCCCGTAGGTCGTCGCTACCTGGAAAGCAAGTTGCGGGAGCGCGGTGTCGCGGCGGAGCTGGCCGCCGTGGTGGTGCACGAGATCGTGACGGATGAGGACCAGCACCGCCATTGCCGCGCGGCCGCCCGCAAGTGGTGGCGCCGCCAGCGGGGAGCGGCCGACCTCCGCGCCCTGTCCAGGGGAGAGCGCTACCTGCTGGGTCGCGGCTTTCCGGCGGCGCTGGCAGGCACGGTCATCCGCGAAACGGTCCCCGACGCCGAGGAGGCCACGTGAGGATTCTCGTCACCGGCAGCGCGGGGATGCTCGGGCGCGCCGTGGTCGCCGCGCTGGCGGACGACCACGAGGTGACCGGCGTCGATCTGCCGGACGGTGATCTGACGGTCGCCGGAGACGTCGCCGCCCTGTTCGAGCGGTACCGGCCGGAGTGGACGGTCCACACGGCGGCCTACACGGACGTGGACGGTGCCGAGAGCGACCGTCACCGGGCGGCCGCGGTCAACGGGGAGGCGACGGCCGCCGTGGCGGAGGCCTGCGACGCCGCCGGTGCCGGCCTCACCTACATCAGCACCGACTACGTCTTCGCCGGCGAAGCGGCCGACGGCTATGACGAGGACGACGCCCGGGATCCCGTCAACGCCTACGGCGCCACCAAGGCCGCGGGCGAGGCCGCCACGGAAAGCATGTCCGGCCCTTGGCAGATCGTGCGCACGAGCTGGCTCTTCGGCCCGGGACCGCGCAATTTCGTGCTCACCGTCAGGCGGTTGCTGGCGGAGCGGGATACGCTGAAGGTGGTCGACGACCAGACGGGATGCCCCACCTTTGCGCCGGACCTGGCGCGGGTCCTGGCGTATCTGATGCGGGCGCGCCCCGCCGGCGTCTTCCACGCCACCAATGCGGGCGCCTGCACCTGGTACGCTTTCGCGAGGGAGATCGCCCGCCTGAGCGGCGACGATCCCCGTCGGGCTCGGCCCTGCGGCAGCGGCGCTTATCCCACGCCTGCGCGGCGCCCGCGCTGCTCGATCCTCAAGAGCCGCAACCTGGAGGCGTGCGGTTGTCCGGCACGTCCTACTTGGCAGGACGCCCTGGCGCGCTATATTGCCTGGCTGGATGATCGTACGCATGTCGAGCGGGGAGGATGAGGATGCCCGGCCCTAGCAACGTCGACAGGACCTTCGGCGCGCGTATCTACCGCGCAGCCCTCGCGGACCACCGTGCGGCGATCGACGACCTGGGCGAAGAGCACCTGGACGCCCTGCTGGCCGTGGCCGTCGCCGTGCGCGACGCATGGGCGGCGGGCGGCAAGCTGCTCGTCTGCGGCAACGGCGGCAGCGCGGCGGACGCCCAGCATATCGCCGCGGAACTGGTCGGCCGCTTCGAGCGCAACCGCCCCGCCTATGCCGCGCTGGCTTTGAACGTGAACGCGTCGGTCATGACCGCGGTGGGCAACGACTACGGATTCCAGGAGATCTTCGCCCGACAGGTCACGGGCCTGGGAAATGCCCGCGACGTCCTGCTGGTGCTCTCCACCTCCGGCAACTCGGAGAACTGCGTGCAGGCCGTCGAGGCGGCGCACGAGATGGGCATGACCGTCTTCGGTTTCCTGGGCCACGACGGCGGCGATCTGGCCGGGCTCGTGGACGGGGCCCTGATCGCCCCGGGCGCCTCGACCGCCACCATCCAGGAACTGCACATAACCATGGGACACGTCCTGTGCCGGATTCTCGAGTCTTGGCTGGTGGACGAGGCCGGGGATGGCGCGGCGCAGTGAAGACGTCCAGCATCAGAACCATTTTCGAGAGCCTGCGCCCGCGGCAGTGGACCAAGAACCTCATCCTGTTCGCCGGTCTGATCTTCTCCCAGCACGCCACCGATCCGACGCTGTTATGGCGCGCGACGGTGGGAGGGATCCTGTTCTGCCTCCTCTCGGGCGTGGTCTACATCTTCAACGACATCAAGGATATCGAGCACGACCGCCGCCATCCCGTCAAGCGCGAGCGGCCCCTCGCGTCGGGTCGTCTCGACGTGCGCGCGGCGGAGATCGCAGCCTTGGTGCTGGCGGTGGTCTCGCTCGGCGGCGCGTTGCTGCTCGGGCTGCGCTTCGCGCTGATCGCCGCCATGTTCCTGCTGCTCAACGTGGCCTATACGCACGGGTTGAAGCGCCTGGTCATCCTGGACGTGGTCGGGATCGCCATCGGCTTCGTCCTGCGCGCGATCGCGAGTGTCGAGGTCCTGCGCGACGCCGCCTACCACATACCGCTCTCGAACTGGCTCATCCTGTGCACCTTCCTGCTCGCCCTCTTCCTCGGTTTCGCCAAGCGCCGCGCCGAGTACATGCACGTGCTGCCGGCCGGCCTGGAGACGAGACCGTCCCTGAGGTTCTACAACGAGCTGACCCTCAATCTCCTGATCGGCGGCACCTTCGCCCTGACCGTCACCGCGTACGCTATGTACACCATGTCACCGGGCACCGTCGCGCAGTTCGACACCTGGCATCTGGTCATGACGGTGCCCTTCGTCGTCTGGGGGCTGGGACGCTATCTCGTACTGATCTTCATGGACGGGCAGGGCAGCATGCCGCACGAGGTGCTGCTGACCGATATCTGGATCCAGCTGGCCTTGCTCGGCTGGATCGTGACGGCGTGCCTGGTCATCGGGCTGCAGGGCTGACGGGAGACATGCGCATGACACCTCTGGCTGTCGTCTGGACCAGACCGGAAACGGTGCGCGACGATATCGTGCGCGTGCTCGCCATGTCCGGCTACACGGCGACGCCCGGCGAGGTCACGGCCGTGATCGATGCCCCCGGCGCTAACCGGCGCGGACCCGGGGCCGCCACGTCCCCCTGGCAGGTCGAGGGCGCCCTTGCCGCCGTCGCCGCGCACGGGGGCGGGGAGCCGTCGCGGCGGATCACCGCCCTCACGCGCGCGGCACTCCATCTGGTTGTCGCCCGGCCGGACGCCGAACTCGGCGTGGGTTGCTGTCTGCAGGCCCTGGCGGGGGTGGCAGGAACCGAAGGACGTCACGAACGCGACTCCGTCGCGCGCCGCGTCGTCGCCGGAACCCGCCGGGTCCTCGCCTCGGACGTTGAACACTGGTTTCTGGTCGACGCGACGCTCATCCCCGGCGGCGGCCGACCGGACTCCACGCTGCAGCCGCGCAACCTCCTGCTCGCGGGCCGCGACCCGGTCGCGCTCGACGCGGCTGTCGCCAGGGTGCTGGGTCTCGATCCGTTCTCCCTGCCGCTACTTTCGCTCGCAGCTGACGCCGGTCTGGGCGACCTCGCATCGCACCCGTCCGCACAGATCGGCGACGTGGCGGAGCTGTACCGCCGGCCGCCGGCGGTCTGGCGGC
>JAHIYU010000168.1 GCA_018814885.1 bacterium
AGGCCCCGGTCGCGAAGTTCCGCGACCGGGGTTTCCTGCGTGGCGCCGTCGCGCGCATCGGTCAGCACGCAGGCGCCGCCGCCGGCGCCGGGAACGCCCAGCGCCTCGGCCAGGGTGCAGGTCAGCAACCGGCCCTGCGCCTTGTCGCGCCAGGGCGCGGAGATGCGGGCCCAGCCTGAGCGCCGCGTTTCGCTGTTGTTGAAGAGCACCAACACGCGCCGTCCGTCCTTGGCATTGGTCCAGCAGTAGATGTCCTCGACGACCGCGCCGTCGTCGCCCAGCACGTCGAACAGCCGGAACCGGCCGGCCCCGGAGAAGAGTGCCCGCTCGCGCAGGAGGGGGTAGATCATCCGCTCGTGGTGCGCCAGGAAACCGTCGTCCGGCGACTCGTCGCGGTAATCCCGCGCGAACTCCATGCCGTACTTCTCCTCGTATCCCTCGAACTGCCCGTGGGCGATCAGGGGCAGCCCCGGCAGCGTGGCCAGCAGGGTGCAGGCGCCGAAATAGCGGTCGCCCTTGCCGAACTGGCTCTCGGCGGTGGCCTCGTCCGGATTGCTCAGGAAGTTGACAAAGCGCTGGAGGATCTCCGGATCGTAGGCCAGCACGTTCTTGAGCGAGCGCCGGTATGCGGCGTTGTCCAGGTCGCGCACCATGTGCATGAAGGCGCTGTTGTAGACGCGGTGCATGCCGAGCGTGCGCACGAAGTAGCCCTCCATCAGCCAGAAGGCCTCCGCCAGCAGCAGGGTATCCGGCGCTTCGGCGGCCACGCGCTCGACCACCTCGCGCCAGAACTCGCGGGGCATGGCGCGATCGAAGTCCGCGCGGCTCAGGGCGTGCGCGGCGCGGCCCGGGATGTCGCTGCCGGCGCCCGGCTCCGGATACCAGAGACGCCGCACGTGGCGGCGGGCCAGGACCATCGCCGCATCGAAGCGGATCACCGGGAAGCGCCGCGCCACGGCGATGATTTCCCCGATGACGGCCTCACGGACCGCGGGATTCAAGAAGTCAAGCTGGGCGGTATCGTTCCAGGGCATGTTGGTGCCGTCGTTGCCGTGGTAGATGTAGCGCGTCTCGCCGGTGCGCAGGTCGACCCGCTGGAAGACGACCGCCGCGTCGCTGTGGTCCTGGTAGCCGTCCTCGAGCCGGATGGCGACGTGCGCGTCGTCGGATAGATCGGGTCCGCTGAACCGGTAGGACGGGAAGGGCGCCTGATCTACGCCCATGAACCAGTCGGGGTGCTCGTGGACCCAGCGGCTGTCGATGCCGGTGTGGTTGGGCACCATGTCCCCGGCCAGCCTGATGCCCCTCGCGCCCGCACGGCGGCGCAGGTCGTCCAGCGCGGCCTCGCCGCCCAGGTCGTCGGCGACGCGGTACCGGTCCACGGCGTAGGCGCTGGCGAGAGCCTCGATGTTGCCACGCCGCTGCTTGATGTCGCGCGAGGCCCGGCTGCGCTGCCAGACGCCGATCAGCCAGAGGCCGGTGATGCCCCGCGCCGCCATCTCGTCGAGCTCGCCGTCCGGCACGGCGTCCAGGGTCGCGATGGGCCGCCCGTGACGACGCGCGAGCTGGTTCAGCCAGACGTGCGAGTTCTTGGTCAGCAGCACAAGCTCCGGCATCCAGTCGCGGTCGGGTGAGTAGCGCGCCACCTCGGAATCGTCGTCGCGGCGCCCGGCGCCGTCGCCCCGGGCTGCGTCGGCGAAGGACATCACCCGGGCGGGTCCGGGGCCTTCGCAGCGCGGCCGCTGTTCCTCGTGCAACTCGCCGGCGCCCAGCAGGAGAGAGAGGGCGGTCTCCTGCAGCCAGGGGCTCCAGGCCTCGTGGGCCAGCTTGAGTTGCGCGGCCAGGTCGTCCGGGGCCAGCCGTTGCGGCCGTGTCAACAGTTCGCCCAGGCTGCCGGCATCTTCCGTGAAACCGCGGCTGGCGTCCAGCAGTCGGCCGAGCGTATCCCAGGCGCGGTCGAACAGGCCGCCGGTCTCGAGTTCGGGCACCGCGATGAGGTCGCACACGGGTGCCAGGGCGCGATTGCCGCGCAGCAAACCGATCAGCAGCAGGAGCTGGGTCTTATCCTGAAGTTCCTGTCCACCCTTTGTGCCGGGGGTCGCGTCGTTGTCCAGTACCTCCGTCCAGGTCGGGAAGAGGCGCGACAGGATCTCGCCCAGGCGCTTCCGTTCGGCTGCGCCGAGCGAGGCGCCCAGCCGGTCGGCGGCCTTGACCCAGAGATCCGGATCGATCACGGCCACGTAACGGGCGAGCAGTTCGCTCATCGACCTGGCCAGGACGAACAGGGCGCGGACCTGACCGGCACTCACCCAGGCGCCGCCGCGCTCCCGGCGCAGTTCATTGATGCGCAGGGCGGCCTCGCGCGCGGCGGCCAGGCCGCGCGCGGGTTCGAGGGAGAGCAGATCGTCGCGCAATTCGGACAGGCCGTAGCGGGACAGCGTGGCGGCGGGCACTGGGAGGATGAGGGGCAGCGGCATCTCGAAGCTCCGGTCTTGGTCTGGTGATTGGCGCGATGGGCCAACAGTACAAATCCGGCGGATAATGGCAAGTCCTAGCTTCAATCAATCACAAAACTGCCATTATGGCGGTGATGTGACAGTTCTTGGCGCGCGATGTTTTTTTTTCTTGCAGCTTTCCGAACATGCTCTATCTTAACACCGTCTTAGCAATTGAATCGTTAGAGTGCTAATGCGCTAAATGTCAATTCAATCACTGACTTGAAGGGAAAGGAGGCGATGGAGATGGCTTTAACCATCAAGCCCCTGGCCGATCGCGTCATCGTCAAGCCCATGGAGGCCGAGACGATGAAGGGTGGCATCATCATCCCCGACACCGCGAAGGAGAAGCCCCAGCAGGGCAAGATCATGGCCGTCGGTCCGGGACGCGTGGCCGACGACGGCAACCGCGTCAAACCCGAGGTGAAGAAGGGCGATGTCGTTCTCTACGGCAAGTACTCGGGCACCGAAGTGAGCGTCGGTGGCGACGATTTCCTGATCCTGCGCGAGGGCGATATCCTCGCCATTCTCTAGCTGAGCGTTTTTTTATTCAATAGAAGGAGAGTGGAACGATGGCTAAGCTGATCAAGTACGACGCCGAGGCGCGCGAACTGATCAAGAAGGGTGTCGACAGACTGGCCGACACCGTCAAGATCACCCTAGGCCCCCGCGGCCGCAACGTGATCCTCGACAAGAAATTCGGCGCTCCCGTGGTCACCAACGACGGCGTCACCATCGCCAAGGAGATCGAGCTGAAGGATCCCTTCGAGAACATGGGCGCCCAGATGCTCAAGGAAGTGGCGAGCAAGACCAACGACGTGGCCGGCGACGGCACCACCACCGCCACCCTGCTGGCCCAGGTGATGATTCACGAGGGCATGCGCAACCTGGCCGCCGGCGCCAATCCCATGTTCATGAAGAAGGGTATCGAGGCCGCCACCGCGGCCGCCGTCGAGGCCCTGAAGAAGCAGGCCAAGACCGTGCGTGACAGCGAGACGATCTCCTCGGTCGCTGCCATCTCCGCCAACAACGATCTGGAAATCGGCAAGATCATCGCCGAGTCCATGGAAAAGGTCGGCCGGGACGGCGTGATCACCGTCGAGGACGCCAAGGGCACGGAGATGGAGCTGGACGTGGTCGAGGGCATGCAGTTCGACCGGGGCTACCTGAGCCCGTACTTCATCACCAATGCCGAGACCATGAAGGTCGATCTCGAGGATCCGGTGATCCTGGTCCACGACAAGAAGATCAGCAGCATGAAGGATCTGCTGCCCGTCCTGGAGAAAGTCGCCCAGATGGGCCGCCCCCTGCTGATCATCTCCGAGGACATCGACGGCGAGGCCCTGGCCACGCTGGTCGTGAACAAGCTGCGCGGCACCCTCCAGGTCGCCGCGGTCAAGGCGCCCGGCTTCGGTGATCGCCGCAAGGCCATGCTCGAGGACATCGCCGTGCTGGCCGGCGGCCGCGTCATAAGCGAGGATGCCGGTCTCAAGCTGGAGAACACCACCACCGCCGACCTGGGCAACTGTACCAAGGTCACCATCGACAAGGACACCACCACGATCGTGGGCGGCAAGGGCAAGACCGCGGACGTCAAGGCGCGCATCGGCCAGATCCGCGCCCAGATCGAGGAGACCACCAGCGACTACGACCGCGAGAAGCTGCAGGAGCGGCTGGCCAAGCTGGCCGGCGGCGTGGCCGTGATCCGCGTCGGCGCCATGACCGAGATCGAGATGAAGGAGAAGAAGCACCGCGTGGAGGACGCCCTGAGCGCCACCCGCGCTGCGGTGGAGGAGGGGATCGTCGTCGGCGGCGGCGTGGCCCTGCTGCGCACCATCAAGGCCATCAAGGCCCTCGATCTCAAGGGCGAGGCCGCCGTGGGCCGCGACATCGTCGCGCGCGCCGTGGAGGAGCCCCTCCGCATGATCGTGACGAACGCCGGCATGGAGGGCTCGCTGGTCGTGGCGCACCTGCGCGACGAGAAGAACGCCAAGATCGGCTTCAACGCCGCGACCATGCAGTACGAGGACCTGCTGGCCGCCGGCATCATCGATCCGGTCAAGGTCACGCGCTCGGCCCTGCAGAATGCCGCGTCCGTCGCGGCCATGCTGCTGACCACCGAGGCCTGTGTCTGTGACGAGCCCGAGAAGGATCACCCGCCGATGCACGACATGGGCGGTGGCATGGGCGGCATGGGCATGATGTAGCCCGGCTTCCATGAAGCACGCAGGGCGGTCCCAGCCGGGGCCGCCCTGTTCGTATACGGGTGAGGGGATACCCGCTTCACGTGCTTCGGCGCTGCGCGAGGCGCGTGTGTACGACAGACTCCTGTTGGCTGGAGTGCATACTTTAGCTACTGTGAACCGACCATGAGGATCGTGCAGATAGGGAAATACCATCCACCCGTCAAGGGCGGCATGGAGACGGTACTCGGGCTCATCGGCGCCGGGCTGCAGGCCAGGGGACACGACCTCTGGTCGGTGGCGGCTGCAGGTGGCGCCGCCGCCGCCTCCGATGACCCCGCGGCCGCGCGGGATGACCGGCACGGGCGGGTGATCCGCTGCCGTTCGCTGGCGACCGTCGCCTCGCAGCCGTTCACGCCGTCGCTCCCGTTCGAGCTGAAGCGCCTCTTCACGGAGTTCCGTCCCGAGATCGTCACTCTCCACTGGCCCAACCCGCTGGCGGCCGTAGCCTTGTATTGCGTCAGACGTTACCTGCCGCGCGAGGCTCGCCTGACCGTCTGGTACCATGCCGACATCACGCGCCAGAAGCTGGGTGCCGTTTTGTTGCGTACCCTGCTCAACGATTTGCTGGATCGCGCCGCGGGCATTGCGGTCTCGACGGCCAGTCTGCGGGACAGATCGTCCCAGCTGTCGGCCAGAAAGGACAAGGTAGAGGTCATACCCTTCGGCATCGATGCCGCCGGCTGGCGTCTGCCGACCTGTCCCGGGGTGGGACCGTTCCTGTTCGTGGGGCGTCTCGTCTACTACAAGGGGCTGGAACTGCTCCTGGACGCGGTGGAATCGATCCCCGACGCGCGGCTCGAGATCGTAGGCGACGGCCCCCTGTGGAAGACGCTGATCGACCGCGCATCCGCGCCCGGCCTGCAGGGGCGCGTGCGGATGCACGGCGAACTGGACGATGGCGACCTGCGCCGCGTGATGGTCCGTTGCGGGGCCCTCGTCCTGCCCAGCCTCAGGCGCAGCGAGACCTTCGGTCTGGTGCAGATCGAAGCCATGGCCGCCGGTCTGCCCGTCATCTCGACGCAACTGCCGACCGGCGTGGCGGAAGTCAACGTTCACGAACGGACGGGTCTGCTGGTGCCCCCCGGCGATCGGGCGTCGCTGGCCGAGGCCATGAGTATCGTGATGCGTGATTGTGCGCTGGCCCGCCGCTGGGGGGAAGCGGGCCGCGCGCGCGTACAGGCGCATTTCAACCATGTGCATATGATCGAGTCCCTCGAGAGATGGTACGAGGCGTTGCTGCACCGACAGGAGGAGGACGCTTGAACTTCGCCTTCCTGGACGAGTGGCACGGTTTCCTGCCCCGCACGGGCGGTCACGTGATCGTGGTGAGAGGCGGCGGCGGCCGGAGCGATCTGCTCCGGGCGATGAGCCGTGTCCTCGCCGCGGAGGGCGTACCGGTCGCGGTGATCGGGATGGGCGGCGATGATCCGGAGGGTGTACGTTTCTCGCCTCTCACGCTGTCCGACCACGTGGTGCTCTACGAGACGGCTGTCGATGCTGCAACAGAAACAGATCTGCCGCGCCGTGCTTCGCTGGTCATCACCGTGTCGGGCCTCGCGGCCGTGGGAAGGCCCCCGGCCGGGGCGGCCACCGGCGTCGTGCCCGTTCCCGCGGCCTGGCTCACGCGCGGTGAGCGCGGCCCGGTCTGGTCGTGGGACGGCGTCGTCTCCTTCCTGGGAGCGTGCGCACCGCGCGCGATGGGCGCGGAGGACCCGACGCCGCACGTGGCGGCGTTGCTGGAAATGGACGCCTGCACGGACAGCATCGGTCTCTTCGGCTGCGTGGAGCGCATCATGTCCGACCTGGGCATCCCCCTGGTCCTGCTGGGGAGCGCATCCGGCGCGGAACCGCAACTGCGGACCGCCTACGCCTTGCATGCCCGGGAGCGGCCATGACGACACGCAGAAGGGATTGGGCCGTCGTCCTGGCCAGGGGGAATTCTTCGCGCATGGGTCGGCCCAAGGGCTCGTGTCTGGTCCCCGGCGGACGTGAATCCTTCCTCGCCCGCATCTGCGAACTCCATCGTCGTGCCGCGCACGAGGTGGCCGTGGTGACCCTGCCGGAACTGGGACCGGTCTACGAGGCCTGCGTCCCCGCGGAAATGGTCACCGACTGGATCCTCCATCCACCGGGCGGGGGCACCGCCGCCAGCTGTCTGGCCGCCGTGCGCCGGTTGGCGGAGCGGGCGACGCATCTCTGGTTCCACCCCGTGGATCTGCCGCTGGTTTCGGATACCACCCTCGGCCTCCTAGCCGCCGTCTCGGCGGCGGCGGCGGACGAGATCATCGTACCACTCCACGAAGGTCTCAGGGGGCATCCTGTGGTCACTCCGCTACGACCCTGGCTGGGCCTGGCGCCCGATGATCATCCTGGAGCCATGCGCGCGCTGATCGGGCGGTGCGGATCGCCGGTCAGGTTCGTCGACGTTCCCGATGCGGGCATCCGCCGGGATTTCGATCGTCCCGGCGATCTCGAGGGCCCGGCGTGAAGGCGGCCGGACCGCTGTGCCTCGATCCGCGGGAACTTTCTGACTGACAGGAAGTTGCAGTCGCAGATCAGTTCGATTCGGGGACCCCGGGCGCTGCAGGCCAGGCAACTCTGGTCATGGCGGCAGGGACGGTAATTGACACATCGGCCTCGTTTTTCTATGTTACTGGCCGCTTTGTCGCCCTAGTTTGAGAAAGACCCTCGCCATCCGCATAGCCAGCACCTTGTCGGGAGATGCCAATGGATACGCGCCCACGGACAACCTTTAAACGCCCCTGGCTTCTGTTCCTCATGGTGGGCACGGCCATGCTGTTCGGACACACCGTGACCGCCGCCGGCTGCCCGGAATCGCAGTACAAGGAGGCCGATCACGCCTTCACGGTCGCCACTGACTTCATCACGGCCAAGAACTGGCCCGAATCGATCCCCTCGCTCGAATCCGCGCTGGCCATCTGCCCGGATCACATCAACTCCCTGCGCTACCTGGGCAAGGCCTACTACGCCACCGACCGCTTCGAGGACGCCCAGGCCACCCAGGAGAAGCTGGTCGAGGTCGCCGGACAGGACGCCAAGTCGGGTGACTACATGGATCTGGGCAAGACCTACGCCAAGGTCAAGGACTACCGCAAGGCCCGACAGGCCTACGTGAACGCCAACCGCATCGATCCCGACAACTGCTCCATCCTGTTCAACCTGGCCGTGATGCACGGCGCGGTGAATGATCACCCGCGCTCGGTCGAGGCCTACGAACAGGTGCTGGACAACTGTCCGGACCTGCGCGAGAAGGTGATGCCCAATCTCGTCAAGGCATGCCAGAAGGCGGCCGAGCGGGAGCGCAGCGTAGGTAACGTGGCCGAGGCCAGGCTTTACGAAGCCAAGCGCGAGGAGTATGGCAGCCAGGCGGGCGGCAGCGTGGGCTACCAGGTGATCGCAGACAAGATGAAGGCCAAGGACTGGACGGGCGCGGTCGATCAATGCAAGGCCTTCCTGGCCAACAATCCCGAGAGCAGCCGCCGCGACAACGTTCTGTTGAACTTGGCACGGTCCAGCCACCAGCTGGCACAGGAGGACGCCGCCATCGAGGCCTACCGTCAGCATCTTGTCATCAAACCCGGCAACGGCAAGGCCGCCGAGGAACTCATCGTGATCCTGGCCGCCCAGTCACGTTGCGACGAGGCCCTGACCGCAGCGGAGGCAGCGGGCGTCCACGCCACCGACGACCTGCAGAAGGCCTACCTCTTCTATGGCTGGGGCAAGGCCCTGGAATGCGCCGGCCGCTACCAGGAGGCCAAGGAGAAATTCCGCTGGGTCGCCGCCAATGCCACAGGCGACTATCAATTCTATGCCCGCAAGGAGATGACGCGCCAGGACGAGCTCGAGGAACGGCGCCGTCTCCAGCGCGAGAACGCCGGTTATTGATTCCGGCCGCATCGCCGGTATAGAGTGCCCCGTATCCGCATCCGCGGTGCGGGGCCTTTCCCTGTCCGCGAGAGCATCGAACGAGCCCTAGACCGCTGGAGCGCCATGTCCAGACTCGACAAGCTGCCGCCGTACCTGTTCACCGAGATCGATCGCGCCAAGCGCGAGGCCGTGGCTGCCGGCCGTGACGTCATCGATCTGGGTATCGGCGACCCCGACCTGCCCACGCCCGGGCCCCTGCTGGACGTGATGTCGGCGGCCGTGCGCCGGGCCGCCAACCACCGCTATCCCGACAACCGCGGCGCGCCCGCCTTTCGCGAGGCCGTCGCGGCCTGGCTGGACCGACGGCAGGGCGTCGACGTCGATCCGCAGACGCAGGTGCTGGCCCTGATCGGGAGCAAGGAGGGACTGGCGCACCTGCCCCTCGCCCTGCTGGCGGAAGGCGAGGGCGTGCTCGTGCCGGACATCGGCTATCCGGTGTACGCTGCGGCCACGCTGCTCGCCGGCGGCTTGCCCGCGCCGTACCGACTCCGGCTCGCCCGCGCTTTCCTGCCGGATCCCGCGGAGATCGAGGAGTTGGCCGACGCGCGCACGCGGCTGCTGCTGGTGAATTCACCGCACAATCCCACCGGTGCCGTTGCCTCGGCGGCGGATTTCGCGGCTCTGCTGGCGGTTGGCGAGCGGACGGGCCTGGTCGTGGCCAACGACGCGGCCTACCGCGAAGTCGTCCTGTCGGGCGCGCCCGCGGCCGGGCTGCTGCAGGTGGCGGACCTGGACCGCGACCGCGTCATCGAATTCCACAGTTTTTCGAAGATGTTCAACATGACCGGCTGGCGCATCGGGTTCGCGGTGGGGCACGCCGAGGTGATCTCGGCCCTGGGGCGGGTCAAGCAGAACATCGACAGTGGCGCCTTTACTGCGGTGCAGGAAACCGCCATATTCGCCCTGAGCGAGTCCGGTGACGAGCTGATGCCGTCGGTGATGCGGCCCTATGCGCGTCGTCGCGAGGTGATCGCGGCTTCGCTCGCGGCGGCCGGACTCGAGGTCTTCGACGCGCGGGCCACCTTCTACGTCTGGGCGCGCGTGCCCGCGGGAGAGGACAGCTTCTCCTTCTGCCGCCGGGTCCTGGCCGAGCGGGACATCGTCGTCACGCCGGGCACGGGTTTCGGCGGCGGCGGCGAGGGCTGGTTCCGCATCTCCTTGACCAGCGCCGACGACCGCATCGACGAGGCGGCCGCCAGGCTGCGGAGGCTTTGATGGATTGCATCCGACTCACGGGAATCGACGTGTACGCCTACCACGGTGCGCACCCGGCGGAGCGCGAGCTCGGCCAGCGGTTCGTGATCGACGTGGAGCTGTGGACCGACGTACAGCTCGCCGCCGAGAGCGATGCCATCGCCGACGCTCTGGACTACACCAAGGTGCATCAGCGCATCGTGGAACTGACCGCCGGCGATTCGTTCCACCTGGTGGAAGCCCTGGCCGGGCGCATCTGCGACACGCTGCTGCGCGAGTTCTCGCTGGAGGCCGCCACGGTTACCGTCCACAAGCCCAACCCGCCCATCCGCAACTTCCTGGGCAGCGTGTCGGTGACCATCGACCGCACGAGCGAGGAGATGCTGTCGCGGTCCACGCGCAGGTCGCGGCGCCGGCACGAGAACGGGGAATCCATCCAGTGAGCGGGGAGGGGCACGCAGGCGGCCATCGGCCCGGCACGAGGGCGTTCGTCGGCCTGGGCAGCAATCTGGGCGATCGCCTGGCCGAGCTGCGCGCCGGACTCGCCGCTCTCGCGAGCCATCCCCGCATCGAGACGCTGGCGGTCAGCGGGGTCTACGAGAGCGACTACGTCGGCCCGGGTGGGCCGCAGGCCGCCTACCTCAACGCCTGTGCCTGCCTCTTGACCGAGCTGAGGCCGCAGGCATTGCTTGCGGCCCTGAAACTGATCGAACGCGGCCGGGGACGCACTGGCGAGACGCACATGAGGCCCCGGGCCCTGGACCTGGACATCCTGCTCTACGGCGACCTCGTGTGGCGGGAGCCGGATCTCACGATTCCCCACGCTCGCCTGATCGAGCGGGCCTTCGTGCTGGAGCCCCTGGCCGAACTCGACGCCGCTCTGATCCTGCCCGATTCGGGGCAGACAGTCGGACGGCTTTGTGCCATGATCCGCGCTGCCCACGGCCGAACCGCGCACCGTCGGCCGGAACTGCTGCTGTCGACGGTCGCCGCCGTGGATTGACGACACCGGAGGAATCAGGCGTGCTGCCTTGGCGTTATGTCGTTGTCGAGGGCGTGATCGGCGCCGGCAAGACCAGTCTCACCAAGCTGCTGGCCAGCCGTACTGGCGCGGCTGTGAACCTGGAAGTGGTCGAGGACAATCCCTTCCTGGCCAAGTTCTACCAGGACAGGGCGGGCCTCGCCTTCCAGACCCAGATATTCTTCCTGCTCAGCCGGTACCGCCAGCAGCAGAAGCTCACGCAGCCCGATCTCTTCTCGACCTCGGTGATCTCGGACTACCTCTTCGCCAAGGACCGCATCTTCGCCAACCTGAATCTCAGCGACGACGAGCTGACCCTCTACGACCAGCTCGCCACGATTCTCGAGCAGCATATCCTCAAGCCGGACCTGGTGATACACTTGCAGGCCTCGACGGATGTCCTGATGGAGAGGATCAGCATCCGCGGGCGCAGCTTCGAGCGCGACATGAATCGCGATTACATCGATGCGCTCAACAGCGCTTATAGTTATTTTTTCCATCACTACCGGCAGACGCCGCTGCTGGTGGTCAATACGAACGCCTTCGACTTCGTGAACGTACCGCACGATTTCAGCCAGCTCTTCGAGCTGCTTCAGGAGCCGTTCCAGGGCACGCGCTTTTTTGCCCCGGCCTAACCGTAAGGGGAGATCGCATGAAGAAACCCAAGAATCTCCGGGTCTTCACGAAGAGCAAGCGGGACGGACGCAAGATCGTGATGCTGACTGCTTACGATCTGACTTCCGCCCTGATCGCCCGCGAGGGGAGCGTGGACGCCCTGCTGGTCGGCGACTCCGTCGGCATGGTGGTGCTCGGCCACGAGAACACGCTGCCGGTGACCATCGAGGACATGGTGCACCACTGCGCCGCCGTCACGCGCTCGCGTCCCGGCCTGCCCGTCATTGCCGACATGCCCTACGGCAGCTTTCACGTGTCGCCGGGCGAGACCGTGCGGCACGCCATCCGTCTGGTCAAGGAAGGGGGCGCCTCGGCCGTCAAGGTCGAGGGCGGCCGGCGTCGCGGGCCCGTCATCGAAGCCCTGCTGGCGGCCGAGATCCCGGTCATGGGCCATATCGGCCTCACGCCCCAGTCGATCCATAAGCTGGGTGGTTTCAAGGTGCAGGGACGCGGACACGGCGCCGCCGATCTCATGCTGGACGAAGCGGTGTTTCTGGAGGAGATCGGCTGTTTCTCGATCGTCGTGGAATGCGTGCCGGCCTCCCTGGCGCGGCGCATCAGCGAGCAGGTCAACATCCCGACGATCGGCATCGGCGCCGGCCCGGATTGCGACGGCCAGATCCTCGTCTTCCATGATCTGCTGGGCCTCTTCGAAGGCATACGCCCCAAGTTCGTCAAGAGGTACGCCGAACTGGGACAGCAGGCCGTGGAAGCCGTACGGCGCTACAGCGAAGACGTGCGCAGCGGGGCCTTCCCGGCTGCCGAGCATTGTTTCTCCGACGAGAATGCGCATCCCGAGAGCACGCTCTCGAACACGTCCGAGGCCGAGCCGACCCATTCGTCCCCTCCCGAACTTGATGAAGAGCACGGGTACCTGACATCCTGCGACAACGGCGAGCAGGGTTAGTCCAGTGGATTTGATCCGCACGCGCAGCGAACTGGAGCGGCTCGCGGCTCTGCGGGCTGGCGGCCCCGTGGTTCTGGTGCCCACCATGGGAGCTCTGCACGAAGGGCATCTGAGCCTGGTGCGCAGGGCCGGCGAACTCGGCCAGGTCGTCGTCTCCATATTCGTCAATCCGACCCAGTTCGTACCCGGCGAGGACTTCGCGCGGTATCCTCGCGACCTGGACATGGACCTGGCAGCCCTGGCCGACTACGCGACGGCAGCCGTTTTCGCGCCGTCGGTCGAGGAGATGTACCGTGCCCCCGACGGCGTGACCGTCCGCCCGGGCCCCCGGGCGGGGGTGCTCTGCGGTGCACAGCGCCCCGGCCACTTCCAGGGCGTGTTGACGGTCGTGGCCAAGCTCTTCAACCTCGTCGGTCCGGACATCGCCGTCTTCGGCCGCAAGGACGCCCAGCAATGTCTGGTGATCGACGAGATGGTCCACGATCTCGATTTTCCCGTCGCGCTGGTCGACGCGCCGACCCGGCGGGAGGAAGACGGACTCGCCATGTCGTCGCGGAACCGATATCTGAGCGCGCCGGAGCGGCGGCGGGCGACGTGCCTCTGGCACGGGCTCGAGGCGGTGCGTGGGCTCATCGCCGACGGGGAGCGGGATACCGGAGCGCTGGAGGAGCAACTGGCGCTGCACCTCGCCGACACGGATACCGTAGATTACGCGGAGATACGCGCGCTGCCGGACCTCTCGCATCACGAGCGCCTGGACGGCAAGGTGATCCTCGCCGTTGCGGCTCGTGTGGGTCCCGCGCGCCTGATCGACAACCTCGTACTGGACGTGGGGGCCGCCGGCGTCGTGGAATCGTCGCTGCTGCAGCCCCGGGCAAGCGTGCGGAAGGAGCGAAGTTGAAAGGGGGCGATTCGATCCTGCAGGCGGTGATCCTGGCCGCGGGCAAGGGCACGCGTATGAAGTCGGACCTGCCGAAGGTGTTGCACCGGATCGGCGGGAGCCCTCTGCTGGAGCACGTGCTTGCCGCCGTGCGCGGGGCGGCCGTCGACCGCATCGTCGTGGTGGTGGGGCACCAGGCCGCGCTGGTGAAGCGGACCTGCGGGGCGGACGATCTGGAATTCGTCCTGCAGGAGCCGCAGCAGGGGACCGGCCACGCGGTACAGGTCGCCGTGCCGGCCCTGCTCTCCGGCGGTCATACGGTCGTGCTGGCCGGAGACGTCCCCCTGCTGCGGGCCGGGACCATCCGCCGCCTGGTGGACGAGACGGTGACCGCGGGGGCGAGCGCCTCGGTCCTGACCTGCAGGGTCGCGGACGCGGGCGCCTACGGGCGCATCATCAGGGACGCAGACGGCAACCTGGCGCGCATCGTGGAGGCGCGCGACGCCACGGCGGCGGAACTGGCCGTCGGGGAGTACAACACCGGCGTCTTCTGCTACCGCACCGCGGACATGTGCGAGGCGCTGGCCCGGCTGTCCGCCGACAACGACCAGGGCGAGTACTATCTCACCGACACCATCGCGCACCTGGTGTCCGCCGGGAAACCGGTGCAGACGGTGGCCATCACCGACCCGGACGAGGTCGTGGGGATCAACACCGTCGCCGAGTTGAAGGCGGCGGACGACCTGTTGAGGGCGCGCTAGGGAGAACGCATGGACAGGCTATACACGCCATGGCGTCTGGATTACGTGAGGAGCGACAAGGAGGCGGGCGGCTGCATCTTCTGCAACTGCCTCCACGGCGGAGACGAGGAAAACTACATCCTGCACCGCTCCCGCCACTGGTTCCTGATCCTGAACAGGTACCCCTACAACAGCGGGCACGTGCTGCTGGTCACCAATCGCCACCTGGGCGCGTTGAGCGAATGCGTCGACGAGGAGGTCGTCGACCTGGCCGTTCTGATGCAGGCGGTCGAACGCGCCGTGCGCGAGGTCTACCGGCCTCACGGCATCAATTGCGGGTACAACGGGGGAGGCGCCGCCGGCGCGGGTATCCCCGCCCATTTCCATGTTCATCTGCTGCCGCGGTGGTCCGCCGACACCAATTTCATCTCCGTCGTCGGCGACACCCGCATCCTCCCCGAGACCCTGGATGACTCCTTCGCGGGGCTGCGGCCGGCGCTCACGAAGGCGCTGGAGGGAAAAGGACTCTGATGCGCACGCTCCGCCTGATCCTCCTGCTGGTCGTCCTGGCCTGCGCCATCTCGGTGGGTGTGTGGGCCACCCACGGCGGTCCGCGGCAGGCCGGCCCGCCAGACCATGCCGGTGTCCCGGCGGCCATGGCGTCGAGACCGGGCGGCGAGGTCGCGGACGTGCCGGGGGGAGTCGTCCACCTGGTGATCCTCAACGGCACCGCGGAGTCCGATCTAGCCGGCGATTTCAGCCTCCTGGCCGGTCGCGCCGGTTGCGTGGCCGACAGGATCGACAACGCCCCCCACGCCGGCTTCGCGAGGTCGCTGTTGATCAACAGGCGTCTCAGCGAAGAACGCGCCGCGTTTCTCGCCGCGCGCCTCGGCGACCCCGTCGTGCTGCGAGAGCACGATCCCCGTGCCACCGAGGATGCGGTGCTGGTGCTGGGAGCCGACCACGACCGCCTGCGCGGCGCCCTGCTGTCCTTCTGACGTGCATTAGCCCTTGGAATCGGCCAGGCAGTGGGGATATAGTGGACATCTGGTTCGCGCGCAGAGTCCAAGGAGAACCGAATGCGTAAATCGATGGGAACGGTGCTGTTGACGTTGTTTCTGGGGATGCTCATCGGCGCCATCCTGAGCCAGGTCATCGGGCTGTTCCTCGAGGAAGGCTCCGTGGCCGAGCAGCTCTTCGTGCGCTCGGTCAGTTTCGGGCCCGAATTGAACCACTGGGATCTGGTCGTCCTGGACATCACGTTCGGCTTCAAGCTGCACTTCAACTTCATGAGCGTGATCGGCGTCTTCGTGGCCTCGCAGATCCTGCGCTGGTACCGTTGAGCGACCGGCCCGTCAGGGAGAAGGAAAGATGACACCATTTCTTGCGTTCTTCGGCGGTCTGGGCTGGCCGGAACTGCTGGTGATCGGACTGGTCGTGCTGCTGGTCTTCGGACCCCGCCGCCTGCCCGAGATAGCGGAATCCTTCGGCGCTTCCATCAAGAAGTTCCGCAAGGCCACCCGGGACGTGCAGGACGAGGTGAAGCGGGAGATCGACGCGTCTGCCCGGGACGAAGACGAGAAGAAGGAATGAACCGGACCGCGCACGGAGGCGGACCTTGAACCTGTCGCAGCTCCTGGACCGCCTCAAGGCCGACGAGAGCTTCCTGCGCAACGTCACCCGCTGGGAGGTGCTGGCCCCGTTCCCCGCCCGCACCGAGCCTTATCCCGAGATGCTCCACCCCGACCTGGTCGCGACGTTGCAGCGGCGCGGCATCCCCGAATTGTACAGCCACCAGGCGGCCGCGGTGCGTCTGGCGGCCGCGCGCGAGCCTTTCGTCGTGGTCACGCCCACCGCCTCGGGCAAGACGCTCTGCTACAACCTGCCCGTGCTGGACGCCATGCTGCGCGATTTCCAGGCGCGCGCTCTCTACCTGTTCCCGACCAAGGCCCTGAGCCAGGACCAGATGCACGAGGTCCACGGCGTCATCACGGATCTCGGCGCCGACATCAAGACCTACACCTTCGACGGCGACACGCCCGAGCCCGCGCGCAGGGCCATCCGCAGCAGCGGCCACATCGTGGTCACCAACCCGGACATGCTGCACCAGGGCATCCTGCCCCACCATACCCTCTGGGTGAAGCTGTTCGAGAACCTGCGCTACGTGGTCGTGGACGAGGTGCATCACTACCGCGGCGTCTTCGGCAGCCACGTGGCGAACGTGCTGCGCCGGCTGCGGCGCATCGCCGCCTTCTACGGGTCCGATCCGCTTTTCATCGGCTGCTCCGCCACCATCGCCAACCCCGGCGAGCTGGCCGCGGGTCTGGCCGGGTGCGAGGTGACGGTTCTCGACGACAACGGCGCGCCGAGGGGCGAGAAGCACTTCATCTTCACGAATCCTCCCGTGGTCAACCGGGAGCTGGGGATCCGGCGCTCGGCGCTGAAGGAGACCCGCGCCCTGGCGGAACGCTTCCTGGGCACGGGCGCCCAGATGATCATCTTCGCCCGCTCGCGCATGCGCGTCGAATTGCTACTGACCTACCTGGAGCGGGCCGGTCGCCGCATCGGCATCAAGAGCGGGGAGGTGCGCGGCTACCGCGGCGGCTACCTGCCCACCGAGCGGCGCGCCATCGAGACCGGGCTGCGCGACGGCAGCGTGCGCGCGGTCGTGAGCACCAACGCGCTGGAGCTCGGTATCGACATCGGGCGACTCGACGTGTGCCTGATGACCGGTTACGCCGGCACCGTCGCCAGCACCTGGCAGCAGGCGGGCCGCGCCGGCCGCAGCCAGAACCTGAGCGTCGCGATCCTGGTCGCCACCAGCAATCCCCTGGATCAATACGTGATCAACAACCCCGACTGGTTCTTCGGGCGTCGGCCCGAGCACGCCAGCGTCGATCCGGACAACCTGATCATCCTGCTCAGCCACCTCAAGTGCGCCGCCTTCGAACTGCCATTCGACACCGGCGAGGAATACGGCGGCGCGGGCGTGACCGAAGCGCTGGACTATCTCGCGGCGCAGGGCGTGCTGCACCGCGACGCGGACACCTATCACTGGATGGCGGACACCTATCCCGCCGAGGACGTGAGCCTGCGCAGCGCGGCGCCGGATAACGTGGTCATCGTCGACGCCTCCGGACCGTCGGGGATGGTCGTGGGGGAGATGGACCTGTTCAGCGCCCAGGAGATGCTGCACGACGGGGCCATCTACATCCACGGCGGCCAGCAGTACCACGTGGACAAGCTGGACTGGGACCGCCACAAGGCCTACGTGAAGCCGGTGCGGGTGGACCACTACACCGACGCGCAACGCAAGACCGAGCTGAAGACCCTCGCCGACGAAGGCGGCGAGGACTACGCGCTCGGCCGCAAGGGGCTGGGCGAGATCGGCCTGGTGAGCAAGGTCACGGTCTACAAGAAGATCAAGCTGGGCACCCACGAGAACGTGGGCGCGGGCCGCGTGCATCTGCCGGAGATGGAGATGCACACCACGAGCTTCTGGTGGGAGCTGCCGAGCGAGCTGCACGAACGGATGGCCGACGCGAGGCTCGATCTCGGCGATGCCCTCAAGGGGCTCGCCCACCTGATCGGCTGCGTCGCGCCGGCGTTCGTGATGGCCGATCCGGCCGACGTGCACACGCTGCCCATGGTCAAGTCCCCGTTCACCGACCAGCCGACGCTCTACGTGTACGACGCCTATCCGGGCGGCGTGGGCTACGCCAAGCGCATCTTCCGGCAGTTCGACGAGATCGTCGCCGCGGCGAGCCACCACCTGGAGGCGTGCCCCTGCGAGCGGGGATGCCCCTCCTGCGTGGGCGCCCCGGTCGATTCGGGCCACACGGCCCTCGAGGGCGCGCGCTGGATCCTCGGGGCTTGCCGGGGACGGCCCTGATGGACCTGCGCGAGCGGCTGGCCAGGCTCGATCGGCGACAGGCCGGGGCGACACCGGCGCCGCACGAGGCGTCGCCAGCGGGCGATCCGCGGGACCTGGGCCTGACGCCGAGGACCGGCGCCGCGGGAACCGTCTGGATGTGCGCACACCAGGCGCAGGAGCCAGCGCCACCGGCGCGGCTCGGGACGCTGAACAGGGTCACGACGCACCGGGCTCCGGAAGAGCTCGCCGCGGAGGATCTGCTGTTCCTGGATACCGAGACCACGGGGCTGGCGGGGGGCACGGGCACCCTGCCCTTCCTGGTGGGCTTGGGCTGGTGGCGGCACGGTTTCTTCAGCGTCGAGCAGTACTTCTTGCCATCGCCGTCGGCGGAACGGGCCATGCTCGCCGAACTCGCCGGACTGGCCGCCGGCTTCAAGGTCGTGGTGACCTTCAACGGCCAGACCTTCGATCTGCCCCTGCTGAAAACGCGCGGCATCCTGGCCCGACGTCGCCGACTGCTGGACGACCTGGTCAGCTGGGACCTGCTGCCGGTGTCACGCCGTTTCTGGGGGCGGAGACTGCCGGACTGTCGCCAGCAGACCGTCGAGTCCCGGATCGCGGGCGTGCGCCGCGGCGCCGGCGACATCGACGCTTCCCTCATTCCCCAGGCCTATTTCTCCTTCGTGCGTCAGGGACGCAACGGGGCCCTGCGTGCGGTGATAGAGCACAACCGGCGCGACGTGGCGGGCATGGCGGCCATCCTGTGCGAGGCCTTGGCCCAGGCGCGGCTGGTGGAGCCGCGGCTGCCGGTCCCGGCCGTGCCCTGGCAGGACGCCTGGTCCCTGGCTCGCCTGTGCGAGACCCGCGGCGACCGGGTCCACGAGGGCCTCTGGATGGCCGAGGCTGTCGCCCGGGCAAGGCTCGCGATGGCCCCCCGTCCCTTCTTCGTGGATGCCGTCAGGATCATGAAGCGGACGCGGGACTGGTCCCTGGTCGCCCGGCTGCTCGAACGGGCGGGCGATGCTCACGGGGCGGATCCCTGGCTGCATCACGAGTCGGCCATCCTCTGCGAACATCGCCTGGGTGACCTGCGCCGGGCCCTGACCCACGCCCGCGCGCTGGGCGACGGGCACCGCATCGCGCGGCTCACCCGGCTCATCCGCGAGAGGGCCGAGACGGAGGGTTGACGGTTCGACGCCAAGATCGTTGCCTGAGCCCGCGGCGTCGTGCATAGTCGAGCCCGGCAGGCGAAAGGGGGCGAGATGTCGAAAGTGACGCGTGAAGACGGGCATCTGGTGGTCGCGGCCATCCGGGTCCTGGCGTACAAGCTGAACGGACCGCCCACCCCCGAACAGGTGGCGGAATTGCTGGGCCTCGCGCCGGAGACCGTACGCCTACAGACCCTGGCTCTCCAGGAAGCGGGCATCGTCAAGCTGGTGACCAGCGCCTACGAGAATCATCTCGAGGTCCGTGACCATGCCCTGCTCGACGGGCTCGAAAGCGACGCGCGGCAGGCCGCCATGGACGAGGCACTCGCCGAGTTCGATCAGCACAAGCAGGAGGAGGCCGAACGCATGTCCCGGCTCTTCTCCGAGGGCGAGCACGAACGCCGCCGGCGCGACAAGTTCAAGGAGATGGACAAGGGGCTCGGGGACTTCGAGCGCAAGAAGCCGCGCAATCCCTTCGGCGACGATTGAATCTCAGCCGGCGCCGCGAATGCAGAGGGCCTCCCCGCCGGGGGAGGCCCTCTGCTCGAGCGCGGTGCCGATCGTTCCGCTCAATCGGCGTAGAGCAGATAGCGCCGGTCGTCGACCTTGGCTGTGGCCAACTTGTCCTGGTACCACTTCTCGACGGCCTCGTTCTGCCGGGCAGCGAACAGGGAGTCGTGGATGGAGGCCGCCTCGGCGGCGAAGGCGGCCTCGTCGAACGCCGACTTCCACAGCACCTTCATGGCGAAGATACCCCGGTTCGTCTCCACCTTCTCGACCAGCACGCCAGGCTCGTTGTCCAGGGCGGCGCGGTTGAAGTCGGAATTGAAGCCCACGTCCTGGATGTTCCCGGTGGCGGTGAAGGTGTCGGTCACGGCGTGGGTCAGGCCGAACTCGGCGGCGACACCGTCGAATGCCCCGCCTGCCTGCAGGGCGGCCACGGCGGGGGCGAGCTTCTGTTCGGCCAGGGCGCTTTTCCGGGCGCGGCCGATCTTAGCGATGACCGCCGACTCGACGTCCGCCAGGGGAGCGGGCCCCTCGGGCAGGTACTCCAGGTTCTCGATCACGTAGAAGAACTCCTCGGTCTCCATCACGCGGCCGATGTCGCCAAGGCTGGAGCTGAAGGCGAACATCGTCCCCGGGATGGTGTTGCGGAAGCCGGGGATGTCGCTGCCCTCGCGCAGGGGGCGGGGGTGCAGCACTTCGAGCGCCGCATCCTCGGCGGCCTCGGCGAAACCGATGTCGAGGGCATCCTTGCGGAAGGCCTGGGCGCGTTCGTAGATGTCGGTGAGGGTCTCGTCGCCGGCGGTGATCTTCAAGAGGATGTGGCGGGCGTGTACGCGCGCCACCTCGCCATCCTCCTCGAAGCGCTCGAGAACCTCGATCAGGTGGTAGCCGAACTGGGTCTTGACGGGCCCGCTGAGCTCGCCCACGGGCAGGGCGAAGGCCGCCTCGGAGAACTCGTCGACCATGCGTTCGCGGTCGAAGGTGCCGAGGTCGCCGCCTTCGTCCTTGGTGCCGTCCTCGGAATAGATGGCGGCCGCCTCCTCGAAGTCCATGGTGCCGTCCAGGATCTCCTGCCGCACTTCCAGGGCCAGCTCCCGGACCTCGCTGTCGTCCAGCTCGCTGGGATCCTTGAGGAAGGTCACCAGCTGCACGGAGACCTTCTCCGGCTCGATGAAATCGCTCTCGTGCTCGGCGTAGTAGGCGGCGATCTCCTCCGCTGTCGGCTGTTCGTCTATGGTCAGGTCCTTGAAGAGCACGGCGACGTACTCGGCGATGCCCTTCATGTTCCGCCTGTAGTACTCGTCCCGGATCTCCTGGTCGGATACCGTTACACCGGCGGCGATAGACTCGGCGAGCTTCTGGCGGGGCAGCATGGCGCGCAGGTAGGCCTCGACTCCCGTCCAGTCCCGCTGGGGGTTGGCCAGCTCCGCGTGGTAGGCGTCCAGATCCACTTCGCCCTCGGCCGTGGTGAACTGCGCGAGGAGATCCGGCGGCGGATTGTTCTTCAGGACATCGATGATCTCGGCGTCGTCCACGGTGAGGCGGAGGCGGGCGATCTCTTCGTCCTCCAGCTTGGTGCGTACCAGGCCCTGCCAGACCGTCTCGGAGGCCTGGGCGCGCTGGTTGGTGGTCAGCGAGCTGGTCTGGTATGCGCTGCGCATCCGGGCCAGATAGTTGCGGTAGGTGTTGTCCCATTCGCCGGTGGTGATCTTCACGCCGTTGACCGAACCGACCCAGGTGGGACCCTGTTTGCGGGAGTTGTCCTGGCGGTTGCATTGCGCGCCCCACACGATGAACGTGAACAGGATGAAGGAGACGGCGATGATCCAGTAGAAGAACTTCGCCCGCGACCGCAGCAGTTTGAACATCTCGAATCTCCTCGTGAAACACGATGCCGGCCCGGAACCGGTTCGCCGACACTAAAAAAACCCAGTCATGTGTCTGGGATGTAGAGGCCTGGTCCCTGCAGTTTATGGACTGTTAAAATAGCATATCCCGGCTCCGGGAGCCAGAAAAACCCTGACCCGGCCCTTGCCGCCTCGCGGCGCCTCGCGAAGACATGGACCGCCTGTCGCGCAGGCCCCGGCTGGACGGCGGCCCGCGGCGATGGTAGATTGCGAACCGACACGGAGGTCCGCGCCATGAATCGCAGTCTCGTCCTGCTCCCGACCCTGCTGGCCGCCGCGGCGGCCTCGGCGCTCGCAAGTGCGATCCCGGACGCACCGTCGTGGCCCCTGCCGCTGGAGACGCGTTACCTGACCTCGAACTTCATGGAGCACCGCTCCGGACGCTTCCACGCCGGCCTGGATCTGAAGACCGAGGGCCGGACGGGCTTTCCCGTCCTGGCTGCGGAGGACGGGTGGATCGCCCGCATCCGCGTCTCGCCGGCGGGATACGGCAAGACCCTCTACCTGCGGGGCGCTTCCGGGCGCACCTACGTCTACGCGCATCTCGAGAGGATCGGCGACCGGTGGCGTTCCGAGGTGCGCCGCGCCCAGGCCCGCCGCGGGCGCTACGACGTGACGCTGCACTTCCCGGCCGGCAAGCACGAGGTGAGCCGGGGCGAGATCCTCGCCCTGTCGGGCCAGAGCGGCGCCGCCGGTCCGCATCTGCATTTCGAGGTGCGCGACGCCGAGAACCGGCCGCTCGACCCGCAGGCCCACGGCTTCTCGGTTCCCGATACCCTGCCGCCGACGATCCTGAAGATCCGCGCCATGCCGGCGTCCCCGCTGTCGCGCGTCGAGGGAGGGCTGGCCGCCCGCTCGGTCAGCGGCGACCCGTTGTCGGGGGAGTTGCCCCGTCTGCGGATCCGGGGCCGGGTCGCCTTCTCCGCCCAGATCCTCGAGACCTCGGACATCATGGGCTTTCGGCTGGAGCCTTATCGGCTGGCTGTCTCCCTCGACGATTCGCTGGTCTTCGAATCGCGCAACGACGGTTACGACTTCGCGCTGCAACACTTGATGCGCCTCGAGTGGCTGGAGCAGCCCGGCTGGCACGAGCGCTGGCTGATGCGGCGCGAAGGCGATGTCCTGCCGGGGCGGCGGGGGGAGGGCTGGAGCCTGGATCCGGCCGTGCTCACGCCGGGCGAGCACGTGGTGCGCGTGACCGCCGCGGACCGCGCCGGCAACGACAGCGAAGTCTTCTGGACCCTGCTCGTCTCCCCGGAGGAACCGGGAGATCCGCCCGCCTCGGCGGCGTCCTGGCGCGAGGATCCCGTGCGGGTCGAGGTGCCGTGGGACGGTGAGGGGCCGCGGCGCTGGCTGACCCCGTTCCTCGAGGCGAACGGGGAAGTGGTGAAACCGGCGGAGATCGGCGACGGAGGGCTGCTCGACGGGGGGCCGTCGGCCCTGGCGCCGGACAGCCTGACCGCGCTCGAGCGTCTTGCCGCCGGGCGGGTGCAGGGTCTGGAGGCCCTCGGCTGGAGCGCGCGCGTCGTCGCCCCGGACTGGAGCGCCCGCGCAGGCGTCGCCTTCCCCCTCGCCGCGGCGCTGCCGGACATCCTGCCGCCGGAACTCGGCGTCTACATGCAGGATCGAGGCGAAGACTGGAATCCCGCCGGCGTGCCCCGCCGCCTCGGCGCGGCCTGGGTCTTCGACGCCCACGAGGCCGGCCGCTACGCCCTCTTCTTGGACCGCAACGCCCCATATCTGGGACCGGGGCCGGACGAGGGCCTCGTGCGCCGCGTCGCACCGTCACGTGTCGCGGCTGTCTCGGCGCCGACGTGGGAGGTGTTTGCCATCCGCACGGAGGATCTGGGCTCCGGCATCGACACGGAGTCGATCAGGGTGTCGCTGGACGGACGTCCCCTGATCGCCGAGCCCGATCCGCCACGCGACCGCCTGCTCGTGGAGTTGCCCGACGCGACGCCGCCCGGCGCGCATCGGCTGGAGATCACGGTCTCCGACCGGGCGGGGCACGTCACCGCGAGAACCTACCAACTGGTCTTGATCGCAACGCCTTGACGGGGGTGGTGGACGTTCCCGACGCCTCCTGCTATCGTAGCGGTTCGGGCTGCCACACATCACGACCACGGACCGGGGCCGATGCCACAGAAGACGTTCGTCCACCTGCACAACCACTCCGATTATTCGCTGCTCGACGGCGCCATGAAGGCCAAGGCCATGGCCAAGCGCGCGGCGGCCCTCGGCATGCCCGCCCTGGCGCTCACGGATCACGGCAACATGTTCGGTGCGGTGGAGTTCTACCTGGCCTGCCGCAAGGTCGGGATCAAGCCCATCCTGGGCATGGAAGCCTACGTCGCGCCGGACCACAGCGAACGCTCCGACGATCCGCAGCGGCGTCCCCACCACACGGTCCTGCTGGCCCGCGACGAGACTGGCTGGCGCAACCTGATGAAGCTCTCCTCGCTCGGTTACCTGGAAGGTTTCTACTACAAGCCGCGTATCGACAAGGTGCAGCTCGACGCCCACCGCGCGGGGCTGGTGGCCCTGAGCGCATGCCTCTCGGGCGAGCCGTCGCGGGCGCTCAAGCGGGGAGACGTGGCCGCCGCCACGCGCGCCGCGGCGGAATACAAGGAGATCCTGGGGCGGGATCGCTATTTCCTCGAGATCCAGGACCACGGCATCGAGGCCGAGGCGCGCGTGCGGCGGCATATGCCGGAGGTCGCCCGCGCGGTCGGCGTGGGTGTGGTCTGCACGAACGACTGCCACTACCTCGAGCGCGAGCACGCCCAGGCCCACGACCTGCTGCTCTGCGTCGGCACCAACCGCCAGTTCGACGACCCCGGCCGCTGGCGCTACGACACCGACCAGATCTACCTGAAGTCCAGCGAGGAGATGCTGAAGCTCTTCCGGGACTGGCCCGAGGCCGCCGCCAACACGCTGCGCATCGCCGACATGTGCGATCTGGAGCTCAAGCTGGGTGAATTGCTCCTGCCTGCGTTCCCCCTGCCCGCGGGCTTCGACGACGAATTCGCGTATCTGCTGCATCTGGCGCGGGAAGGTCTGTCGCAGCGCTACGGCAAGATCACGCCCGGGCTGCAGGACCGCTTCGAGTACGAGATGAGGGTCATCAAGCAGACCGGATACGCGGGCTACTTCCTGATCGTGTGGGATTTCATCCGCGCCGCCCGCGAGAGACGCATCCCCGTGGGGCCCGGCCGCGGCTCGGCCGCAGGCAGTGTCGTTTGCTATAGCCTGCGCATAACCGACATAGATCCAATAGTCAACAATCTCCTGTTCGAGAGGTTTCTCAATCCAGAGCGGATCTCCATGCCGGATATCGACGTGGATTTCTGCTTCGAGAAGCGTCCCGAGATCATCCGCTACGTCATCGACAAGTACGGCAAGGACAACGTCTCGCAGATCATCACCTTCGGCACGATGGCCGCGCGCGGCGTCATCAAGGACCTGGCGAGGGTGCTCGGATTCAGCTTCGCCGAGGCGGAGAAGATCAGCAAGCTGGTGCCCGAAGGCCCCGGCGTCTCCTTGCGCGATTGCCTGGATTCGGTGCCGGGATTCAAGCAGGTGCGCAACGCATCACCCAAGCACGACATGCTGCTGCGCAACGCCCTGGTCCTGGAGGGCATGTCGCGGAACCCCGGCATCCACGCCGCCGGCGTGCTGATCACGCCGTCCCCGCTGATCGAGCATATTCCCCTGTTCAAGTCCACCAAGGACGACATCACCAGCCAGTTCGACATGCGCATGGTCGAGGCCATGGGACTGCTCAAGATGGATTTCCTGGGCCTGCGCACGCTCACGGTCATCGACAAGGCCCTCGATCTGGTGTACCGCACCACCGGCCGGCGTCTCACGCCCGAACAGATCCCCCAGGACGACCCGGGCACCTACGCCCTGCTGCAGGAGGGGCGCACCGTCGGCGTCTTCCAGCTCGAGAGTTCGGGCATGCAGGAACTGCTGCGCAAGATGCGCCCCACCGCCTTCGAGGACATCGTGGCCGTCAACGCCCTCTTCCGGCCGGGCCCGCTCGGCGCGGGCATGGACGAGGTCTACGTGAACTGCAAGCACGGGCGCCAGGCGATCCATTATCCCCATCCCGACCTCGAGCCGATCCTGAAGGGGACCTACGGCGTGATCCTGTACCAGGAACAGGTCATGCAGATCTCCTCGCTGCTCGGCGGGTTTTCCATGGGGCAGGCCGACACGCTGCGCAAGGCCATGGGCAAGAAGAAGCGCGAGATGATGGACAACCTGCGCGTGCTCTTCCTGAAGGGAGCGCAGGAGCGGGGCTACGAACGGGCCCTGGCCGAGAAGGTCTACGACGAGATGGCGTTCTTCGCCGAGTACGGCTTCAACAAGAGCCACTCGGCCAGCTACGCGGTGCTGTCCATCCAGACGGCCTGGCTCAAGGCGCACTACCCGGGTGAGTTCATGGCGGCGACGATGACCACCGAGATGAGCAAGTCGGACCGCGTAACGCAGCTGATCGACGAGGTGAAGCGCCTGGGCCTGCGGATCAATCCCCCCAGCGTGAACAAGCCGAGCAGCGAGTTCGAGGTGCGAGACGGCGAGATCATCTTCGGCATGGGGGCGGTCAAGCACGTCGGCGCCAAGGCCATCGAGGAGATCGCGGCCGTGCGCGGGACGCGGGAGTGCGACTTCACCGACCTGTACGAGTTCTGCGAACAGATCGACCTGGCGGCCGTCAACCGCAAGGTGCTCGAGAGTCTCGTCCACGCCGGGGCCCTGGACGATCTCGCCGGTCACCGCCGCCAGTTGATCGCCAACCTGGACCGCGCCATGCAGTACGGCAACCGCGTGGCAAGGGAGAAGGCCCAGGGGCAGGCCTCGCTCTTCGGCTCGGCGGTCGAGGCATCGACCCGCCCGACCGTGGACGATTGCTCGCCGTACGATCCCCTCGACGAACTGAGCCTGGAGCGCGCGGCCGTGGGGTTCTTCCTCTCCGGCCACCCCTTCCACGAGTACCGCGAGTTCATGGACAGCCTGCCCGTCTCCACCACCAGGCGCGCGGCGGGACTCGGCGACGGAGCCTGGGTCGACCTGGCGGGTGTCGTCACCTCGCTCACCGAGGCCCGGGACCGCAACAAGCGCCTCTACGCACGCTGCCATTTCGAGGACAAGCGCGGGCTGATCGAGATGATCGTCTACGCCGATCTCTACGAGCGGACCGCCGAGCTGGTCGGCAGCGATTCGATCCTCGTCGTCGGCGGCAGGGTGCGGGTCAAGACGGACGGCGTGCGCGAGATCGTGGCCGACCGCGTGGTGGCCGTCGACATGGCACTGCGCGACTGGACGGGCGAGGTCCTGCTCTCCCTGGACCTCGATGCCGCCGATCCGCAGGCCACCGAGCGGCTGGAGGAGTTCGTGCGCTGGGCGGCCCTGCCGGGCGTGGGAGAGGCCGGCGGTTCCCTCACGCCGCGGACTGTGCCGCTGCTGGTGGAGGTGTCCCGCGAGGGCAAGCGCTGGCTGTTGCGCTCCCGCACGCGGCAGGTGGCCTTGTCCCTGCATACACTGCGCCGCATGCGCGACCTGCCCGGCGTCGAGACGATCCGCATCCGTTGCGGTCTGCCCGCGCCCGAGCCGCAGCGCCGCAACGGAGGTTTCCGCAAGCGCTCGGCGGGAGCGGGTTGATGCCTCCCGGGGCGCCACGGAGGCGCGCCCTTGACACTGCCGCCGGCCGCCGGATAGATTGAACGCCGTGCGGCGAGGGTATGGACGCGCCGCCAAAGATTGGGAGTGGAACCGGCCGATGAACCCGAAGAAGACACCCTGGCTCGACTTCGAGAAACCGATCGTCGAACTGGAGGAGCGCATTCGCACCCTGGAGGATTCGGCCTCCCTGCGCGGCCTCGACGTGACCGACGAGGTCGCACGTCTGCGCAAGCGCGTCCAGACGCTGGGCCGTGATATCTTCGAGAAGCTGGACCCGTGGCAACGCGTCCAGCTGGCGCGGCATCCCCGCCGTCCCACCACCAACCACTACATCGACCATATCTTCGACGGCTTCACCGAGCTGCACGGCGATCGCGGCTTCCGGGACGATCCATCCCTGGTCTGCGGTCTAGCCTGGCTCGGCGAGAGGCCGCTGACGGTGATCGGCCACCAGAAGGGCCGCGACACCAAGTCCAACATCCACCGGAATTTCGGCATGGCCCACCCCGAGGGCTACCGCAAGGCGCTGCGCATCATGGAGCAGTCCGCGCGTTTCGGACGCCCCATCGTCACCTTCATCGACACGCCGGGCGCCTATCCGGGCATCGGCGCCGAGGAGCGCGGCCAGGGCGAGGCCATCGCCCGCAACCTGCGCGAGATGGCCTCGCTGCGGGTGCCCATCCTGGTGTTCGTGACGGGGGAGGGCGGCTCGGGCGGCGCCCTGGCCATCGGCATCGGCGACCGCGTCTACATGCTGGAGAACGCCATCTACAGCGTCATCAGCCCCGAGGGTTGCGCGGCCATCCTCTGGCGCGACCGCGCCAAGGCGGCCGACGCCGCGCGCGCCATGAAGATCACCGCGCAGGACGCCCTGCGTCTCGGCGCCATCGACGCCATCCTGCCCGAGCCCATCGGGGGCGCGCATCGCGATTACGCCGCCATGGCCCTGACCATCGCCAACCGCATCCGGGCCGATCTCGAGGAGCTGGAGGAGATCGATGCCCAGGAGCTCGTTGACCAGCGTCTGATGAAATTCCTGTCCATGGGGATCTACAACGAAGCGAAACCGGACGACTGATCAAGAAATCAGGGTTCGCCCGTGGTGCCGGTGCGATCACGTCATCGCGGGCGCTGCACGAAGGAATAATCCGGGTCGAGTTGACATCGCTCACGGCTTCGTTTATCCTTTTTAACGCCAACCTCTTCAAGTATCCTTCCTCGTGTGGGCGTCGTTCCGTCGCCTAGGGGAAGGCCCCGGTCCATGGCTTGCCCGTTCCCCAAGGAATCGATGGCGTGTGTCTGTCTGACATGCGCGGCGTCTGCGACGTAACTCGATCTCACCGTGCCCCTTTCGCGGAGGTTGACGAGTGCTGAAGCCCGAACTCCTGGAGATCCTGGCCTGCCCGGCCTGCAAGGGTCAGCTGCGTCCGCTGCCGGATCACAGCGCGCTGGATTGTCCGGTCTGCAAGCTTCGTTACAGGGTCGAGGACGACATACCGATCATGCTCTTGGACGAGGCGGAACCCCTGCCCGAGAGCAAGGAGTCCTGACGCCATGCCGATTTCCCTGAAGATCCCGCATGTCCGATCCATGACCTGTTTGCTGTCAGGGATCGCCGTTATCGCATGTGTGGGCCCGCCCGCGCCGGTCGCGGCCGCGCCGGTGGTCGGAACACCCGTGGTCACGATCGCCGACGCCAGCGACGCCACGACGGTGCTGGTCTTCACCTTCCCGCTGGAGGGTCCCCCGGCCGACGGGTCCGCGCTCTCGGCGGAGGACCTGCAGTGGGCCCGCCCGCGATCGCTGGAGCGCACCCCCGACGGCGGCTACGTTCCTCTGCCGCGCCGGCAGCAAGCGGTCGTCGCCGTGCCCACGCACGAGGCCGTCGGCTGGGAAGTTGCTGGTTGCACCTGGCTGGTGGAGCCTCGCGCCCCGGCCTCGCCCCGGTCGGCCGTCACCGTCTCGCCGCCCCAGGTCTACCGGGACGTGCCGCTGGTCACCGTGATCGTGGCGCCCGAAGTCCAGGACGGCGTGCTCGGTTCGGTGACGGTGGTCCTGCGCCACGCGCCGCAGTCGCGCTACGCGCGGGCCCTGAAGGCCGCGGCGGGCAAGGTCGTCCCGGACGTCATCGGCGCGCGCGCGATCGTCAACACGCAGCTCTTCTCGCGTCTCGCGGCCGGCCTGTCCTCGTTGCGCAGGCAGGAGAGCGCCGCCGCCCGCCAGTCTACGCATCCCTTCCTGCTCGCCGGCCACTGGCTGGAGCTGGAGATCGAGCAGACCGGCGCCCACCGTCTGACGGGCCTGGACTTCACCTTCGCCGGCGTTCCCACGTCCCAGGTCGATCCCGGCAAGCTGCGCCTCTACCGCGCCTGGCCGACGGCCCTGCCCGACGATCCCGAACAGGAACCCGCCACCTGGCAGGACGATTACGCGGGACTGACCGAGGTCGCGCTGGACGTCCGGGACGCCGACGGGTCCTGGGACGACGGCGACGAGCTGCGCTTCTACGCCGTCGGGCCCGACGACTGGTCAGACCGCTTCGTCGCGGGCGCATCGCCCGTCGCCTGGCAGGAACATCCCTACAGCAACCGCACGGTGTACTGGCTGACCTGGGAGGACCACCAGACCGCCACGCCGCTGCCCGGGGCGCCCCTGCGCATGACCACGCAGAACGCCGCGGCCCACGGCGTCGACCCGCTGTCGATCCACCTGGCCCGCCACCACCGCGAGCAGTCCAACGTCGAGGCCTTCGGGCGCCTGCTCGACAACTGGGCCTGGGACACGGCCATCTTCAACCAGAAGACCGTCACCTTCGACATCCCCCACGCCGTCACCGACAGCGCCGCCTTCTTCATGGTGGAGGTCCGTTCGAACCATCACCTGGGGGGGAGCTCGTCCGTCGAGAACGTCGTGACCGTCTGGCTGAACGACGGCCTGGACAGCGGCGACACCGTATCCTCCAGCTGGCTCATCTTCTACGATGGTCGCCCGGACAGCCTGCGCAATCGGGTGGCGGCCTGGAGTCCGCGCCTGGTCGAAGGCGTCAACAGCCTGACCCTGCGCCGGGACAGCCCCTCCAATCCGCCCATTCTGGTCCCGCCGTCGGTGATACTGGACTCGGCCGACATGATGGCCTGGCAGGACCTGATCCTCGACAGCGGGCAGTTCGCGTTCACGCACTGGGGCAGCCAGGTGGGCGCCCCCGGCGAGTTCGCGGATCTGCGCCTGTCCTATCGGGCGGGGCGCGACATCGAGATCTGGGACGTGAGCGATCCCCACGTGCCCATCGTCATGGTGGGCGACTTCACGGGGATTCCCGCCACCGCCGTCACCCTGGGCCTGACGCGCCAGCCGGATGCGGATCTGCACCTGCTCGCCTGCGGGGAGGCCGATTACTACGAGCCGGCGTATGTCGCGCGCCGGACGCCGGGGGCGCTGCGCGGCACCGATCCGGACGTCGCGTACGTGCTCCTCTACGAGGCGGGATTGGCCGCGTACGCGGCGCAGCTCGCCGCGCATCGGTCGGCCGACCTGCAGGTGGAGGCCGTGGACGTGGCGGACGTCTACGACGCCTTCGGCGGCGGCGTGAAGGATCCCCTTGCCCTGCGCAACTTCCTGAAATGGCTCTGGCTCCGGGGCGGGGGACAGCTCCGGTACGTCTGCCTGCTGGGCGACGCCTCGCGCGACTACCGTCACTACCGCAACCAGTTCGAGGACCTGGTCCCCACGGTCGTGCGCACCAACTTTCCGGGGCTGTTGACGGGTTACGGGAACTATCCCTACGCGTCCGACGACCACCTCGTCTCCTTCGACGCGCCCGTGTCGTATCCCTGGCTCGATCTCCCTGATGTGGCGGTGGGTCGCCTGACCGTCCGCGACGCCACCGAAGCCCAGCGCCGGGTCGACGCGGTGATCGCGTACGACACGGACACGCCGCCGGGCACCTGGCGCAACCGCGTGGTCCTGGCTGCGGACGACTTCTGCCAGCCCTCGGATTTCGTGTGCGCGGAGACGATGCACACGGCGCAGGCCGAGTACCTGATCGACCAGTACGTCCCCCTGACCATCGACGCGGTGAAGCTCTACCTGGCCGACTACGACTACGATCCCGGCGGCACCTTCAAGCCGCGGGCCCGGCAGGAGGCCAAGCGTCTGTGGAACGAGGGCCTGACGATCTTCCATTACATCGGCCACGGCGCGGACAACACCCTGGCCGACGAGCAGGTCTTTTTGACCGACGACATCTTCGGTCTCACCAACGGAGGCAGGCGCGGCGTGTTCACGGCCTTCAGCTGCGACGTCGGCATCTACGACAGCGCCACCCGCCAGAGCATGGCCGAGATCTTCACGGCCCAGGAGAACGGTGGCGCCATCGCCTCGATCGCGGCCTCGCAGGTCAGCTACGTCATTCCGAACAACCATCTGTCCGACGCCTTCTACGCGGCGATCTACCCCGGCCGCAGCGTCGCTGCCGATGTGACCCTGGGTGCGGCGCTGCTGCAGGCCAAGGTGGCCATGGGCGGTTTCGCCAAGTACGACGACGTCTCCAACAGCCAGAAATACAACCTGCTCGGCGACCCGGCGACCTCGCTGCCCAACCCGGCGTCGGGACCAGAGTTCCACGCCACCAGCGTCGACACCCTGCACGGCGGCTTGCGTGAGGAAGTGGTCTGCGTCCTGAGCGATTTCGGCCTGTCCCCTGGCGCCGGCGCCGGCTACGACCTCGCCGTCCTGGAGGACCGTCAGACCAAGGTCGCGTCGGTGGACAACGTGTCCTTCACCTTCTGGCTGCCCGGCGCGACAGTCTTCCACGGCACGGGCCGGGTGGACGGCGATACCCTGCGCATCCCCTTCAAGGTGCCGGTACAGCTCGGCTACGGCGAGCACGGCAAGGTCCGCCTGATCATCGACACGCCGGAGGGCGGTTTCGCGGCGGCGATGCAGCTGCCGGTGGTCCAGGCCGCGACCGGGGCCGTCGACGACTTCGTCGGGCCCGCGATCGATCTGGCCTTCGCCGACGACCGCTACCGGGTCAAGCCGGGGACGTTGCTCAGCGGCGTGATCGCCGACACCAGCGGCGTCAGCATCCTGGGCACCAGCCCGCTCAACAGCATCCTGCTGGAGTTCGACGCGAGCGGCTTCATGAGCAACGTCTCGGACAGCTTCGTCTTCGACTCCGGCAGCTACACCACGGGACGCCTGGAGATCGTGCTGCCCGACAATCTCGACCTGGGAGACCACCTGGTCGCCCTGCACGCCAGCGACGTGCTCGGCAACGTGGGCAACGACACGCTCTCCTTCCAGCTCGTGGCGGGGGAGCAGGTCTCGATCGACGACGTGACGCTCTTCCCCAACCCCACGTCCGGACCGGCCCGGTTGATCTTCGAGCTGAGCGACCCCATGTCCGTCAGCTGGTCGATCTACACCCTTTCCGGTCACCTGGTCTACCAGGAGGGCCGCAGCTTCGGCACGGCCGGCCCGCAGGTCATGCACTGGGACGGGCGCGACACGTGGGGGGACGAACTCGCCAACGGCGTGTATCTGTTCGTCGTCCGCGGACACGGTTTCGACGACGCGGGCCACCGGCTCGACGTGACGGGAAAGCTGGTGGTCATGAAATAGGGCCCGGATCATCTCGACGGGGGCCCGGGGATTTCTTTTTTGCGAGAGAGGCGACGGGATCGCAGGTCCCGCCGAGTCACCACTGGAGGTTCATTGATGTCTAGGAAATCGTTGCTGTTCATGGCGCTGTTCGCCGCCGGACTCCTGTCCGCCGGCTCCAGCGTGTACGCCATCTCGGGTGCGGGCGCCATCGCGCTGGAGTTCCCCATCGGCGCGCGGTACAACGCCCTCGGCGAGGCGGGCACCGCCCTGTCGCAGGACGCGACGGCCATGTGGTGGAACCCCGGCGGGCTGGCCTTCGCGACCGACGTGCACAGCGGGCGGATCCACGCCATGCAGTCTAAGCTGGTGCCCGACCTGGCCGACGACATCGCCATCTACTGGGGCGGTTACGTGGGCCGCAAGTGGGGCGGTTCGCTCGGCTTCAACCTCACCTACCTGAGCATGGGCGAACAGCTCGCCACGAGCGACGACGGCACCCCGGGCGAGAACTTCACGTCCAACATGTGGGCCGCCGGCGTGGTCTACGGCACGCGCCTCTCGCCGAACCTCGGCTTCGGCATCGGCTTCAAGTTCTTCCGCGACAACCTCGCTCCCGACAACGTGCTGCAGGACAAGCAGGGCGGCTCGGGCAGCACCTTCGCGGTCGACGCGGGCGTGCTCTGGAAGGTGCCTTCGTTGAAGTCGAACTTCGCGGTGGCCATCAGCAACCTCGGCCCGAACATCACCCACGTGGACGCCGACCAGAGCGATCCCCTGCCGCGCAAGATCACCTTCGGCGCGGCGCGCAGCCTCATGCACAGCGAGGCCACCTCGCTGCTCTTCGTGGCGGACATGCTGGTGCCCCTGCTGAGCTGGGACGACGCCGCGGACGATTACGGGCTGGGGCTGGACTTCGGCGAGAAGGAATGGGGCGTGGGCCTCGAGTGGTCCTACGTCCAGTCGCTGTTCATCCGCCTCGGTTACAAGAAGGGGACCGGGCAGATCGAGGACATGACCTGGGGGCTCGGCATGCACATGGGCCGGTGGGTCGGCCAGAACATCACCTTCGGCTTCGCTTCGGTGCCTCAGGCGAAGGGGCTGAAGAACGTCAACCGTTTCTCCATCGGTTACGATTTCTAGGACGAGAGCGGTTGGACCCCTGGGATCGCGAGGAGATGCCTTGAGAATGAGGCCTGACGCCCGCGGGCGGCACCGTATCGCCGTCCTTGCCCTGAGCCTGCTAGCGGTGCTGGTCGCAACATCGTCCGCCCGTGACGACGTCCGGCGACCGACCACCAAGGTCCCGGTGGTGAAGGTGCCCGCCGAGCGCCTGTACGCCGGCCCGGCGGGCGACGCGCAGCGCGCCCGGGAGCAGCGCCGCGTCGACGTGCTGGTTTCCCGCAACCACCTCGTCCACGAGATGCTGGGGGGGCGGCACGTGTCGCGGCTGTCCCGCGAGCGGCTCGCCGCTGCCGGTCTCGGTCCCGCCCGGCGCGATCCGACCGCCGCGGCCAAGCAGGCGCAGGTGACGCTGAAGGTGTTGCTGGTAAGGATCGGCTTCGAGACCGACCGCAGCGGCGACCTGACCAGCGTCACCGCCGACGGCGACTTCCAGCTCCGGGCGCCGACCGACGCCGACATCATCGATCCGCCGCCTCACGACCGCGCCTACTTCGAGGCGCACCTGGCAGGGCTGTCCGAATACTACGGTATCCAGTCGGATGGCCGACTGGCCATCGACAGCGTGGTGCTGCCCGCCAGCGACACCGGCTGCTACAAGCTGGGCGATCTCGCCGACTACGCGCCGGGCGCCGACGGCTACTGGACCGTGGGGATGCTCGAGGCGCTGGTGCGCGACATCATCGAGCTTACGGACGAGCAGACCGCCCTGGACTACAGCGTACGGTTCGCCGACTACGACGACGACGACCCCCTGACCTACGTGATCTTCGTGCACGCCGGCGCGGACTGGCAGAGCGACATCAACCAGGACTCGCCGAACGACATCCCCACCTTCTTCGTCGCGCTGGGGGAGCCGGTGGCCCTCGCGTCGCTCGACACCGAGACCGGCGAACCGGGCCAGCTGAGCGAGTGCTCCATCATCCCCGAGACCACCAGCCAGGACGGCTGGCTGGGCAGCATCGCCGGAGCGCTGTACCACGAGTTCGGCCACGCGCTGGGGCTTCCCGACGTCTACGACACGACCACGGGCCTGCCCGCCGTCGGCTACTGGGACCTCATGGACTCGGGCCCCAACCTGATCTCCAACATCGGGCTCTACCATCCCACGATCCCCGATTCCATAGAGGTCTACAGCGTGGCGGGGGTGCTGCCGCCGTCGCTGAGCGCGTGGTGCAGGTGGTACCTGGGCTGGCTGGAGACGGGCGTGCTGGGCGGCGCCGAGACCGAAGTGCACCTGCCCGCGGTGCAGGTTCGGCGCAATACCTACAACTCCTACTACGGGGGGACGGCCTACGACGGGACGCCCTACGATTTCGACCTGGCCTATCCCCAGGCCCTGGTCGGCGGCGTCTCGCCCCGCGAGTTCTACCTGCTGGAGAACCGCTGGGTCCCCTTGTCCAGCGACGAGCTGCCCGACGAGACCGGCATCGGCTTCGTGCGCGACAGCGCCACGGGCGTCTTCCTCTACATGGGCGGGGACGCCTTCGATCCGGACGGCCCCGGCCCCCTGCCGGCGACCTGGCGCAACACGGGCATGTACGATTTCTTTTTACCCGACGGCGGCCTGCTGGTCTGGCACGTCAACCAGGACCGCATCGACTGGGGCCTGGCGGAGAACACCATCAACGCCTACGGCGACGGCCTGCGCCTGCTCGAAGCCGACGGCATCCAGGACGTGGGCGTCTACGAGGCCTACGTCCTCGGCTTTTTCGGATCACAGCGCGACCCCTTCCACGCCGGCACCACTTCCGCGCTGCCCCAGGAGGGACGCCCCGGCACGCGCGCCTACGACTATTCCTGGACCGGCCTCGAGCTTCGCGCCATCTCCGCGAACGATGCGACCATGACCTTCGACGCCCAGGTGTCGCCGTTGACCGCAGCGCCGCCGGTGCGGTTGCCGTCCGCCGGTCCGCTGCCGCGCCTGCTCGATCCCGAGTCCGTGACGCCCTGGCGTTTGGCCGGCGCCGCGCCAGGCGTCTGGACCGAGGTGCTGGTCTACGCCTCGCAGCCGGTCGCCGGCATGGACGGTGCGGGCGAGCCGGCCTTCCTCTTCCTGACGGACCAGGCGGGAGGCGTCGTCACGGATCCCGTCCCGGATGCGCCGGCGGGCGTCCTCCTGCCCCTGTCCGCGCCCCTCGCGGGACCGCCCGTCGTGGCGACGTTCGCCGGCACGGGGCGCGACCATCTGGTCTACGGCACGCGGGACGGCGGCGTCGGGGCGTACCTGGACGTGCTGGCCGCAGGGGTGCTGGTGCCGTCCTGGGGCCCGGTGTCAGCCGGCGACACCCTCGCCTTCGCGCCGACGGTCGCCCACCTCGGCGACGGCTCGGTGCGCCTGCTCTGCTGCCTGGAGCCCGGACGCCTGCAGATAGTCGACGAGACGGGCGCGCGCGTCGGTGCCGCCTTCGACCTGGGCGCCGCCGCGGCGGCGGACGTGGGACGCTTCGCCTCGCCCCCGCGCGCGGTGCAGCAGCCCTTCGGCATAGAACGCTACCTGGTCGTCACCGAGACCCACTGGTTCCTGATAGCTCCCGAGACCGAGAGCGGGGACCCCCTCGCTCAGGGCGCGCTGGCGGTGGCGCCCGACGAGCGCGGGCGCCTGCGCACGGCGCTGTGGGAGCAGGACACCGAGTCGCGACTCTTCGTCTTCGGCAACGGCGGCGCCGAGTACGTGCGCTTCCGGTCCCATCTGCCGGTCGAGAGAGGGGCCTGGGATCCGCACTTCGGCGGCGAGCTGGTCGGCGCGCCGGCCGTGGCCGATCTGGACGGCGACGGTCGTCACGACCTGATCATGCTCACGTCGACGCACCTGTACGCCGCCGCGGTCAACGGCGCACCCCTGGCGGGCTTCCCGCTGGAGTTGCTGGGGCAATTCCCCCTGGCGGAGGAGACGCGCCTGGACGGGGGCATCGTGGTCTTCGACGCCACCGGCGACGGCCGCAACGAGATGTACGTGACCACAGACGGCGGCCATCTCCTCGGCTTCGACGCCACCGGACGCCTGCTGGGCCGCTTGCCCCTGCTGTGGGGCGACCGCGGCCTGAGTTCCCTGCTGGTCAGCGACGCCCCGGACGGCGGCCGGGTGCTCTGGCTGG
>JAHIYU010000169.1 GCA_018814885.1 bacterium
CCCAGGCATCTTTCGCGACCGAGCCCCGCGAGCGACCTGTCCTCGGACACAGCCAGCCCCTGGCGCGCATCAGTCCCACGGCCCTGCGCACCTACCGCGAGTGTCCCTACCGCTTCCTTCTGGAAGGCGGTTACGGGCTGCGCGACCAGGAGCGCGTCCTCGAGGAGCTGCGCAAGAAGGACTACGGCAGCATCGCCCACGAGGCCATGCGCCGCTTCCTGCGCGAGGACGGGCCGGGTGTCCAGGCGCTGCGCGCCGGCGACCCCGGCGCGGCCCTGTCCGCCCTGCGTGCCGACGCCCGCGACGCCTTCACCGCCAGGATAGCCGCTCTGCCCCAGCGTCGGCTCTGGGTAGCATCGTTTCTGGCCATGGCCGTCGATATCGTCGATACGGAGCTGGCTTCCGCCGCCGCCCGGCGCTGCATCGCCCGCGAGCGCGAATTCGCGTTCACCCTCGACGAACTGCACGCCTGGCTGTCCGCACGGGGTGCCGCGGCGACGCCGCCCGACGCCGCCTGGGCGAAGATCGCCTGCGCGGGTCGGCTCGACCGCGTCGACCTGGGCGCCGACGGCACATCCGTCCACGTGATCGACTACAAGACCGGCGAGATCCCGTCCCCCAAGAAGGTGGCCGCGGGCGAGGACCTGCAGCTGGCGGTCTACGCCCTGGCCGTGCGCCTGGGCAAGGTGGCCGGGGCGCCCGAGAACGCCGTGCTCACCGGGACGTACTACGGGCTCAAGTCCGGCGGGGTGGGCTTCGATCCGGCCAGGCCGCATCTGAAACCGGATCACGACCTGGTCCGCGACGGCGCGGCGGTGCTGGCGACGGCGCTGGCCATGGCGGACCGCGCGCACGATTACGCCCTGGTCCCGCCGGATCTCGACCCCGACGGCGCGGCCGCGCCCTGCCGGCATTGCCCCTGGCGCGGCGTCTGCCGTATCGACGAGCTGGTCTCCGCATCCTGCGGGGAGGCGACGCCATGAGCGGGGACCATCGCGAACACGCCTCCCGCGAGGCCGACGCGGTCCAGCGCCACGCCGCGGACCCCGCGCGGTCGGTCTCCCTGCGCGCCTCGGCCGGCTCGGGCAAGACCAAGGTGCTGGTCGACCGGATCGTGCGCCTGCTCCTGGTCAAGGCTCCCCTGAAGAGCGTGGTCGCCCTGACCTTCACGCGCAAGGCGGCCGTGGAGATCAAGAAGCGGCTGCGCGAGCGCCTCGGCGCCCTCGCGCGGCTGGACCGCGTGGGTCTCGCGCGGAAGCTGGAGCCCCTGCTCGGCCGTCCGCCGCTGCCGGCCGAGCTGGACCGCGCCGCCCTGGTCTTCGAGGAGGTGCTCGAGGACGCGTCGGGGCTGCTCATCGGCACCATCCATACCTTCTGCCAGACCCTTCTGAAACGCTTTGCGGACGAGGCCGGCGTGGACCCGGCCTTCACCGTCCTCGAGAACACGGACGATCTCTGGGACGAGGCCCTGGCCGGGCTCGAGGCCGATATCGGCCGCGAGCGGCAAGCCGCCACGGACCTGGCCGAGCTGTCGCCGGATCCCGCCGCGGCGCGCAAGCTGCTGCGCGGAGTCGAGCGGGCGCGGCTGGAACTGGACCGGTGGTGCGATCGCGTGGCCGGCGCCTCGAAAGCCCAACGGACCGATGCGCGGGCCGTCCTCTTGCCGGCGCTCGCGACCGACCTCGCCGAGCACGTCTTCCGCGACACGCCGCTGGCGGGGGTCGCCGAGCCGTCGCTCGATGACCTGCGCGACCCCGCCGTCGAGGCGGCGCGGAATTACGCCGGTCCGGGCCTGGACGCCGTTCTGGCCACCCAGCCCCCGGACGACCGGGACAAGCTGGCCGCCGAACTGCAGGGTCGCCGCGACGAGGCCCTGGCGGCGGCGGCCGACATCGCCGGCGGCGCCGGGATCGGGCCCGCCCTGGAGGCGCTGTTCGACGTGACGCTCACCAGGGCCGGCACACCTCGACAGACGCGCTGCGGTGCGCGCGACGGGGCGATCAAGGCCGCGCGCCTGGACGCGCTCGCGCACGCCGTCCAGCCGGTACTGGCGGTGCGCCGGCAGTCGACTCTGGTCGAGCTCTACCGTCACAACCTGCTGTGGCTGCGCTTCGGACTGCGCGCACTCGACCGCTACGCCGAGCTGAAGCGCCGCGACCGCTGTCTCGACTTCCACGACCTCGAGCGGCGGGCCTGGCGCCTGGTGCGGGACATCGACGTGGGACCCTGGATCCTCTACCGCCTCGACGCCCGGCTCGACCACCTGCTGGTCGACGAGTTCCAGGACACCAACCGCAACCAGTGGGAGGTGCTGCAGCCCTTCGCCACGGAATTCCTGGCCGGCGAGACGGAGGACGGGCGCCCTCGTTCTGCCTTCTTCGTAGGTGACGTGAAGCAGTCCATCTACGGCTTCCGCGGCGCTCGCCCGGCGATTTTCGGCGAGGTGGAGGCCTGGCTCTCGGGGATGACCGAGACGCCGTCGCTCACCCTGCCGACCAACTTCCGCAGCCTGCCGCCGGTGGTGGAGACGGTAGGCGATCTGTTCCAGGCGCAGCCCCTGTCCGACCTGCTGCCGCCCGGAGAAGTCGCGGCCGCCCGCCAGATACCCTATCGCGACGACGGCCCGGGAGGGGTCCTGATCACCGCGCCCGTCGAGGTTCCCGCGGGCGGCGACGCCCACGCCGCGGCGGCGGCCGACATCGCCGGCGGCGCCGGGATCGGGCCCGCCCTGGAGGCGCTGTTCGACGTGACGCTCACCAGGGCCGGCACACCTCGACAGACG
>JAHIYU010000170.1 GCA_018814885.1 bacterium
CGCCGACCTGCTCGACGTGGGCGCCGAGTCGTCGCGCCCCGCCGCCGATCCCGTCGATGCGGCCCGCGAGCAGGAACGACTGCTGCCCGCCCTGGCCGCCATCCGCGAGGTCTGCGACCTGCCGCTCACGGTCGACACCCGCCGGGCCGACACCGCACGGCGCGCGCTGGACGCCGGCGCCGACGGCCTCAACGACATCACCGGCGGCCGGAACGATCCCGGAATGCTGACGCTGGCGGCGGACACCGGATGCGGACTGGTCCTGATGCACATGCGGGGCACGCCGCGCACCATGCAGATCGATCCCCGGTACGACGACGTGGTGGCCGAGGTGGCCGACGAGCTCGCGGCCTACGCGGAGGCGGCCGAGGCGGCCGGCGTGCAGCGCGCCCGCATCGCCGTCGATCCCGGCATCGGCTTCGGCAAGACCCTGGACCACAACCTGGCGTTGCTGGCCAACCTGAGCGAAGTGGCCCGTGGCAGGCCCCTGCTGGTGGGCGCCTCGCGCAAGTCCTTCATCGAACATCTGACCGGCGCGCCGACTCCCGAGCGCCTCGGCGGCAGCCTGGCCGCGGCGGCCGCCGCCTTCGCCCAGGGAGCGGCGGTCCTCAGGGTGCACGACGTCCGCGAGACCGCCCAGTGCCTGGCTGTCCTGTCCGCGCTGGAAGACCATCGACGAGGCCCTCTTCTACGTTGAGCCGTTGCGCGCGCGGTGCTAAGCTACGCCCCGCGACGTCCACGACGCGATTCAACCGAACGGTCCGGTACCCGAATGTTCAGCCTGCTCGCCGATTCGCCGATCATCGACCTCCTCGACATCCTGATCGTGGCCTTCCTGCTCTATCGCGTGGTGCTGCTGGTGCGCGGCACGCGCGCCACGCAGATGTTCTTCGGACTGGGCCTGCTGGTGGTCTTCTCCTGGCTCGCCGACCGGATCGGCCTGATCGTCGTCAAGCAGATCATCTCGTCCCTGCAGACGGTCTGGGTCGTGGCCTTCTTGATCATCTTCCAGCCGGAACTGCGGACGGCGCTGACCCACCTGGGGCGACGCCGCGGCATCCTCTTTTTCGCCGCGCCGGAGGAGATCCCGGCGCAGCAGGAGATCATCCACGCCGTCGAGAGGCTCTCGCGCAGGGGACTGGGTGCCCTGATCGTTCTGGAGCGGGAGATCAGCCTGGGCCGCTGGGCCAAGACGGGAACGCCGCTCGGGGCCGAGATCTCGGCCGAACTGCTCGAGTCCCTGTTCACCATGCCGGGCCCGCTGCACGACGGCGCGGTCATCATCAGCCAGGATCGGATCGCCGCCGCGGCCTGCATCCTCCCCAACACCGAGCGCACGGAGCTGGGCTACGTGCTGGGCACGCGCCACCGCGCCGCCATCGGCCTGAGCGAGGTGTCGGACGCCGCCGTCATCGTGGTCTCCGAGGAGACACGGGCCATCTCCCTGGCCTACGCCGGGGAGATCAAACGCGGCCTGTCGATAGACGACCTGACCACCGAGCTGAACCTCATCTTCACCCGCCACCCGGACAAGACGCGCGAACAGACCGAGACGCAACCCGCCTAGCCCGGGTCCCTCCGCCGCCGTCACGCCACAGGCCTACCCCGGCCCCCGAGCGGCACGAGATGTCCGAGAGGGCCTGGGCCAGGGCGAGCAGCAGGTTCCGCCGGCCGATCGGGTCCGCCGCCGGCGTCGCGTGCGCCCGCGGCAGGCTGGCGCTTCCCCGCCAGAGGGATGCGACGCCCCTCCCCCGGAAGTCGACATCGCCGCATGCGCCGACCCGTTCGCAATCGAGCCAGAGCGCGTAGCCGTCCGCCGCACCGGTAAAGCCGCAGGAGACGAGTCTCAGATCCTCGCGGATGTTCGCCTGCAGCTTGGCGACGTTGCGGCGGAGATATCGTTTCCATTCGTCGAGCGGCACGGCCCGGTTCCCTCCTCGTGGTCGAGCGGGGCGCGTCGATGGACCCGCCCGGAACGATCACGAGCCTTCCGGGCTCGCGGCTGAGCGGGGTGGGAAACCGGCGTGTCGAGTCGGGCGCCCGTGTCGCCACACCGGTTTGCTCCACGCGACGTGCCGAGTCCTCCCATCCTCGACCCGCCGCCCCCGTGCCGCGCGGCGAAGCAAGCGGAGGCCCCGATCGCCGGACGCGCCGTCCCCTATCGGCATGACGTTGCCGCGTGCCCGGTTACACAGCCGGGTGCCGCTTGCCGGATCTCCCGACTGGCGCCGCGGGTCGCTACGTCATGGTCTCCCGATCGACGCTTGCGCCGCGGGCCGTTCCGTAGCTGCAAGTAAAGGCGGGGGGTTGAGGGCGTGTACCGGACGCGGCACAGCCGTTCGTGGTATACACAGAACGGCCGTGAGCGGGGTTCAGATCGTCAACAGTTCCGGTTCGCGGACGACCGTGCGCTTGCCCCCGTAGCTGGTCGCCCCGGACTCGGGCTCGCCCGCGGGCATGTACGCCGCGAGCAGGCGTCCGAGCAGCGCCAGGGACAGCAATTCTCCCGAGCGGTAGCGGTATAGCCCTCCGTCGCGGTCGCTCTTGACGAAGAGAGCGCCGCACAGGCAGGATCCGCTGTCGATCACCGGCACGACGACGTCGGTATCGCACCATTTCAGGAAAGCCTTCTCCGGCAGCGTCAGGCCGTCGCCGGCGATCTCCGGCACGCCCAGCGGGCAGTCTGCGCTGATCAGCAGGGATCCCAGCCAGCCGTTGGCCGGGAAGGCGTAGTCCCTGCGACCGACCAGTTCCAGGCGGTCACCGTTCCTGCGGCAGATCAACAGGTCGCGCCCGAGACCCGTCCGCCGCAACATGACGCGCAGGGGCTCCAGCCACTCCATGGGATCGGCGGAGCGCTGCAGGGCCTGCAACACCACGGCGAACGAGAAGCGATCCGGCCGACCGGACTCGTTGACGTTCACGGGCCAATCCGCGGACAGCGCGTGCGGCGTTTCCGCCGCAACCGACTCGGCGGGCGACGCGTCCGTCTCCTCCCCCGATGCGAACGCCGCTGCGGCCTCCGCCACGGTCACGAACGACCGGTGGGGCAAGGGGCCGAACCGTTTGTCCAGCAACCAGTTGATGACCACGTTCGGCTGGACGAACACCATTTCACCGTCGTGATCCAGGAGCCGGCGCTGAGAGGTGGCGAGTTCCCCGGCCAGATCCTCGCTGATGGAGCCCAGCTCGCTCATATCGAGGATCAGCCCGGTCACCCCCTCGGCCATGAGCCGGGAAGCGAGCGCTGCGAACTCGCGCTGATCGCCGCTGGCCACGGTCCCGCTCAAGCGCAGACCGGCCACCGGCCCGCCGGTGAGATCGAGATGTCCGAAGGCGATCGCCATGGGTCAGACCAGCTCCATGGATAGCCAGTTGTCCAGCACCCTGCGCAGGAAGCGCCACTCGCTGCCGACCTTCTTGGCCGGGATCTTCCCTTCCTTGGCCAGGCGGCAGACCGTCTTGACGTGCATCTTCAGATACTCGGCGGCCTCGACCGAGGTCATGACCTGGTTCGCGTTCTTCTCGCCGCCGATGTAGATGGCGCCGTAATCCCTGGTGTCGTTCATGATTGTCGCGCTCCTTGGATGCGGGTTGAACCGATTCGACCCCCCGAAAAGCAACTACCATGCCCCCGGCAAGAACACCTCGAAAACGCGTTGTCCGGCGGAAATCGGGGGTTCATGGCCGCTTACGGGCATCAAGGGAAACGACGTGCCAGATGAGGGCAGTCTGGGAATGCCTGCTCCATTGCAAACCGCAACCGGGGCCGTGGATTATGAATGCTGACGGGGCTTGGTCCTGATGAACTGGAGCACCTCGCCGTGCAGGGACGACGGGCCGTGGGCCTCCAGGATCATGTGTCCGCCCGTCTGGTAGAGGCGGAATCTGGAAGACTTGTTGTGGACCTTCTTCTGGAGGTGCCGCAGGGAAGCGGCGTCTATGCGCTCGTCGTCCTCGCAGTGCGCGGCGTACACGGGCAGCTTGAGCTTGCCGATCTGACCTTTCGCCTTCTCCATGGCCTCGAAGACCTCCAGGTTCCAGCCGATCCGGCGGCGCAGCACGGGCAGGCGATGCAGGCCCAGGGCGATCATCAGGCGGGTCCAGAACGTGACCTTGGGAACCAGGGCCGGCGCCAGCAGGGAGAGGGTAGACGGGTGCTCGTTCTGTGTCAGCAGGATGGCCAGGGCGGCGCCGAAGCTGAAGCCCACCACGTGCACGCGGCGGCAGGCGCGCGACAGGATCCGATAACGCAGCGACACCTCGTTGAGACAGCTCTTCCACATGACCGTCGGCAGACCTTCGGTGCCCGTGCCGTGGCCGGGCAGGAGCATGCTGTAGACCTGGAAGCCGCTGTCGAACAGATGTTCGGCCAGACCCGCCAGATCGGCCGGACTACCCGTGGAGCCGTGAATCAGCAGCACACCCTCTTCGGCATCGTCCCGCACGCGCAGACGGGAACGTTGATCGGCGACGATGCCGGTGACAGCCTCGATCTCGGCCTGCAGACGGGCGTGCGCACGCAGCAGCGACGAGCGGGACCTGGCGTCACCGGCCCCGACCGGCTCCTGCTCCATCTCCCAGGCCGTCAAGGCGAGCTGAGAGAGCTGGCGGGGATCGCGCTTCTGGGTTTCTTCGGATGCCGCCAAGGTCATTCTCCGTCCATGGTTGCGCCGCCCGTACCGGACTCGGCCGCGTCGATCGCGGCAGGCGTGTCGGCGATGATGTCGGGCCAGTCCTGCTGGTCCATCCGACCCAGCACCGCGTGATCCGGATACTTGCCAGAGAGCACGAAAGCCGTGGTCATGCCGAGCTTCTTGGCGGTGACCAGGTCGTTCACCGGATCATCCGAGATAAATAGGGCTTCCTCGGCCCTGCCGCCAATCTTTTCCAGCGCCTGGCGGTAAATCCGCTCCTGCGGCTTGCCCACGACGACGGGATCGCGACGCGCTACCCCGGACAGGCCCGCGCAGGCGAAGCCGGGGCCGAATCGACGCTCACCCCGGCCGTCCAGATAGAACATGTTCCGGTGGAGCGCGACCAGCTCGGCGTCGTGATCCAGCAGTGCGGCCAGGGCTCCCTGCAGGTCCGACGGCCCGAGATCGGGGTTGGCGCCCAGCACCACCGCATCGCAGCGGCCGCCGGTGACGAGCGTGAACCCGGCTTCGCGCCACCAGTCTGCCATACCCGGCGAGCCCAGCCAGAGTATGCGTGTCTTCCCCCACCCCTCGAGCAGCCGGGCCCCGACTGCCAGGGCCGTCACCAGGTCTTCCGGCGCGACCGCGAATCCCACGCCACGCAGGGCGGACGCCAGGTCTTCCGGCGCATGGGTGGTATTGTTGCTGACCAGGATCCGGCCGCACCCCTTGTCACCAAGCCCGTTGAACCACGCCACCGATCCCGGCACGGGCTCGTAGCGCTTGTCGCGCACCAGCACGCCTTCGATGTCGATGAGGTAGCAGCGTGATTGCGGAGTACGACTCATGATCCGGACACCTCCTCGAACACCTCGTCGAATTGCGGGGCCAGGCGTTGCCAGCAGTAAGCGTCGCAGTCGAGCGGGAGCGAGCAGACATGACCGCAGGCGTCGCCCGCCAGCAACTCGTCCAGCAAGGACACCAATTCGTCCTCCCCCGCGTAGAAATGGCGTCCCCGACACCGGTCGCCGTAGAGAGAGGGATAGACCTGTTCGCGGGGCAGGACCGGATAGGCCCCGGCATGCACGGCCTCCGCGACGGAGATGCCGAAATACTCCTGGGCGGCGCAGCTCACCACGATGTCCGCCGACTCCAGCAACCGCTCGTACGCCCCGTGCGCCGGCACGAAACCGCAGGCGTCGATGCGATCCGCGAGTCGAGCGCGCAGTCCGGCGAAGACCTCGTCCCTCTGCCGGGTCTCGCCCAGCAGCAGGAGGCGGAACCGACGACCGGCGTCGGCGAGCCTCGACATGACGCCGGCGAACATCTCCGGCCTCTTGTCGAACTCCCAGCGATGGTTCCACAGGATGACATGGGTGCGCCCGTCGCGCGGCCAGCCGGGCCCCGTCCCGACGGTGCAGGCGCCGCCCAGGTAGGGGGCGAAGCTTCCGGCGGGGTGCGGGGTGCGCTCCAGGCCGACCGGCATCACGCCGCTTTTCGCCTCCAGGCGCGGCCTCACGCCCCGGGGCACCGCCTCGGGCATCCGGGCCAGGTAGCCGGGCAGGGAACCCAGGAACAGGTCCCTGTGGAACGCCGAGTTGAAAAGCACACGATCGGCCGCCAGGCAACTCAGGATGTTGGTGAAGCCGAAGTGGAAATCGAATTCCTCTTCCGGCGACAGCGGGTAGGTCAGCTGGTTCTCGTGCATGTAGAGCAGCAGGGGCGTCCGGTCCATCGGCGGTCTCAACAGACCCCGCAGGTCGGCCGCGTTCAGGAAGTCGGTCGCGATGATCAGGTCGGCCGTCGCGCCGTCCGCGGCGATGCGGTCGGCGAACCAGACCGCCGCTCCGCGCATGCGCCACTTCCAGAAACGCGCCGGCAGGGTCAGGGCCATGATGGAATGGCGGGAGTGACGGGCGAGACCTTCGCGGAACGAACGGTGGGATCCGCCGTCGTAGGGCTCCAGAAAGAGGATTCGCAAGGGCGGACCTTTCGACCTCATCGGGGAACGGAATCGTCCACATTGAAGATGGCCATCATTTTTCGTATAATATGTCGGATCCCCTTTCCCCGCCAATAACTTGTGATGAGGTCACACGATGACCCAGCAGCGAGGTTAAGTACATGAAAAGAACGGCGATGCTGACCGTGTTCTCCATACTGGCCCTGGCCTCGTGTGTCGCGACGACCACCATGGCGGACAGTCTGGTCGGATACCTGCCCGGGCGCGTGCTCCTCGACCTGGAACCGGGATTCACGCCCACGGTCACCAAGACCGCCGCGGGTCTGATCGTGGACGACTCCGGATTCCAGCGGCTGAACGACCGTTTCGCCGCCGAAACGCTCGAACCCCTTCACGCCACCGTGATATCCGCCGACAAGGCGGCCGCTGACGTCCTGCGACGCCAATGGGTCGTGGAGATGGACCGGGATGCCGACCTGGACGAGGCCGTCGCCGCCTACACCGCCCTGCCCGGCGTGCGCCAGGCGTACAAGGACGAGATCCGTACCCTGCACATCGCCGTGCCCGACGACCCGCTCCTCGTACAGCAGTGGTACCTGCGGAACCTCGGCTACGGCAACAAGGACATCCGCTGGATGGGCGGCTGGGCCGAAGCCCAGGGCGACAGCAACATCGTCATCGCCATCATCGACTCCGGGGTCGACTGGCAGCATCCCGACCTGGGCGGCACCAACGCCGACCACACCGACGGCTGCATCTGGATAAACTGGACGGAGTATTTCGGCACGCCCGGCGTCGATGACGACTCCAACGGCAGGCTCGACGACATTCGCGGCTGGGATTTCGTCACAAATTCGACCAGCCCCTGGCCGGGCGAGGACGCCACCGTCGCCGACAACGACCCCATGGACTTCGCCGGTCACGGCACGGGCTGCGCCGGTTGCGCGGCGGCCGTCACCGACAACGGCGTGGGCATCTCCGGCACGTCGGGCGGATCCAAGATCATGGCCCTGCGCGCGGGATGGCTGCGCAGCGACGGCATCGGCGTGGTCAGCATGGCCTTCGTGGCGCAAGCCATAACCTACGCCACCAGCATGGGCGCCGACATCATCAACTGCAGCTGGGGCAGCTCGAGCTACCTGTACAGTTCCCTGAACAACGCCGTCGCCAACGGCGTGGTCATCGTCAACGCGGCCGGCAACGACAGCGACGACATCCCCGAGTACCTCGACACCTATTCCGGCTCGATCTCCGTGGCGGCCCTGAACCAGTACGACCAGAAGGCCAGTTTCTCCAATTACGGCATCTGGGTCGAGATCTCGGCTCCCGGCGACAACATCCACACGACCTGGTACAACCACGGCACCGCCTCGAGCACGTACGCCACCGTGGACGGCACCTCCTTCTCCTCGCCCATCACCTGCGGCGTCATCGCCCTGTTGTGGTCCGCCGATCCGGGCTTGACCCGCACGGAGGTCATCAACCTGATGTACGACACCTGCGACAACCTCGACGCCGCCAATCCCAGCCTCGTGGGCTGGCTGGGTGCCGGACGCGCGAACCTGCTGACCGCGCTGGGCGACAACTTCCAGAAGGTGCCGGACGAGTTTGCGGACTACTTCGACGCCGTCAACGAGGCCGCCCCGGGCGACACCATCGCCGTGCGCGGATCCCACGGCTTGAGCGGCCCCGTCACGATCTGGGACAAGAGCCTCTATCACCTGGGAGGCTGGGACGAGACCTACGACACGCGCGATCCGGCGGGCAACCCGACCGTGATCACCGGCACGTCCTCCACCACCGCCATGCTGGTGCCGGACAGCATCGGTCCCGACGTCGTCGTCGACGGTTTCCGCTGCACGGGCGGCACCGGACAGTATTTCAACGGCATACCCTACACGGGCAGTTTCGGGGGCGGCATCGTGATCAACGGCGACGCCATCCTGCGCAACATCGACGTGACCGGCAACGGCACCGGCAACATCATCGAGGGGGGCGGGGGCGGCGGCGTGATCTTCAACGACTCCGCGGCCACCATGGAGAACTCCACCATCCACGACAACACGTCCCTCTACGGCTGTGGCGTCTACGTCTACGGCGGCTCGCCGACCCTGGTGGACTGTGACATCTACGACAACGCGCCGAGCGACAACTTCCTGTTCTATCCGCTGGGCGGAGGGCTCTACGTCACGGACACCGACCTGACCATGACCGGCTGCAGGGTGTACGGCCATACGGGATTGCGATCGGGAGGCGGCCTCTACGTCGCCGACAACGCCGGCGCGACGGCCCTGGACATGTCCCTCAGCGTCGTGTCCGGCAACTCGGCCACGGACACGGGAGGCGGTCTGTACCTGTCGAGCACGGGCGTCAACACCCTCACCGGGAACACCTTCGTGGACAACGATGCGGCCAGCGCGGGCGGCGGCATTTACATCCTGTCCTCGACGGCGACGCTCGCCAACAACATCGTCGCCTTCAACACCGGCACCGGCGTCGAGGCCTCCGCCTCCGCGCTGAACCTGACCTGCAACGACGTCTACGGCAACACGGCGGCCGAGTACGCCGGCGTCACGGATCCCACCGGCAGCGACGGCAACGTCTCCGTCGATCCCGCGTTCTGCGACGCCGTCGCGGGCGATTACACCATCGAGGACACGTCGCCCTGCATGCCCGCCCAGTCCGGCGGTTGCGGCCAGATCGGCGCCCTGGGCCAGGGCTGCACCGGCGGCACCGGCATCGATGACGGACCGGGCCAGGGACCGGCGCCCTCGAGATTCGCCGTCGAGCCCAACTTCCCCAACCCCTTCAACCCCTCGACGATGCTCCGCTTCTCGCTGCCCGAGGCCTCCGTCACGACGCTCCGCGTCTACGACGTGGCCGGACGGCTGGTGCGGACGCTGATCGACGGCGAGATGCCCGCCGCCGTGCACGCCGTCGAGTGGCGGGGCGAAAGCGACGATGGTCGCCGTGTCGCGGCCGGCGTCTACTTCTACCGCATCCGTGCCGGCGATCACTCGCACATCGGGCAGATGGCTTTGATCAAGTAGTGGGGCCGGGGGGCGTGGTCCCGCGCTCGCTCGCTTAGGCGCTGCGCGAGGCGCTCACCGAGCGCGGGACGACGCCCCCCTCCCGCCAGCTCGCCCTGACGAGGGGCCCGCCTCACGGCGGGCCCTTCTTCATGCGCCCTCCACGGGGAG
>JAHIYU010000171.1 GCA_018814885.1 bacterium
ATGCTCCACCGCTTGTGCGGGCCCCCGTCAATTCCTTTGAGTTTCAACCTTGCGATCGTACTCCCCAGGTGGGGCACTTAATGCGTTAGCTGCGGCACTGAAGGGGTAGAGTCCTCCAACACCTAGTGCCCATCGTTTACGGCTAGGACTACCGGGGTATCTAATCCCGTTTGATACCCTAGCTTTCGTTCCTCAGCGTCAGTTCCGTCCCAGATGGCCGCCTTCGCCACTGGTGTTCCTCCTGATATTTACGCATTTCACCGCTACACCAGGAATTCCACCATCCCCTAACGGACTCAAGGCTGGCAGTATCAGAGGCCATTCAACGGTTGAGCCGTTAGCTTTCACCTCTGACTTACCAGTCCGCCTACGAACCCTTTAAACCCAGTAAATCCGAACAACGTTTGCGCCCTACGTATTACCGCGGCTGCTGGCACGTAGTTAGCCGGCGCTTCCTCTGGAGGTACCTTCAACTCCTGCGGGTATTAACCGCAGATATTTATTCCCTCCTGACAGAGCTTTACGACCACTAGGGCCTTCATCGCTCACGCGGCGTCGCTCGGTCAGACTTTCGTCCATTGCCGAAGCTTCTCGACTGCTGCCTCCCGTAGGAGTCTGGGCCGTATCTCAGTCCCAGTGAGGCCGGACACCCTCTCAGGCCGGCTACCCATCGTCGCCTTGGTAGGCCATTACCCCACCAACTAACTAATGGGACGCGGGACCATCCTCCAGTGACAGCTTGCGAGCAGAGGCCATCTTTCACCCGGGTACCATGCGATGCCCGGGTCGTATGCGGTATTAGCACCTCGTTAGAGGTGTTGTCCCCCGCTGAAGGGTAGGTTTCCCACGCGTTACTCTCCCGTTCGCCACTTTACTCACTTCCCGAAGGAAGCTTTCTCGTTCGACTTGCATGCCTAAACCACGCCGCCAACGTTCGTTCTGAGCCAGGATCAAACTCTCCGTTGTTAAAATATCAACAACAGGAATAATCCTGTTTCTTATCTTCGCAAGAATCGCGCAGTTCCGGCCAAACCGGTCCCACGCGAACTCTCGGATCGCGGGAATTTCTCGTACGCTATTCCGTTGTCAAAGAGCCGTGCCCGTCGACGCCACGCCGGCCGGGTTGCCCATTTCTGGGCCGACTGTACAATCTATCTCACTGCCTCGCAACTGTCAAGACTTTTCCGAAAAACAGTCCTGGCAACCCGAGGCGAAACCATCGTTGCCCTGTGCGGGCAACCTGCGTTGCTCAGCATGTTTAGACGCATGGGCAACGGGCGGGCTATCTAAGCTCATGCCCCCCGGATGTCAACCAGAAAAAAGGAAATAACGGAGATAAACCACCTCGTCGGTGTTCACGCACACGACTACCCTATTCTGTTGCTCTCGGAAAACCCTTGCGCTACCTTGGCCGGGCCATGAGAAACATCTTCATAAGAGAGATCCCCCCCTCGCGAATCCGTACTTTCCTGGTCATCACGGCCGGAGTCCTGCTGCTCGCCATCGGCGCCGGACTCTATACGGTGCAACGACTCTCCCGGGATCTCCCCTCGCTGGCCCGTATCAGGAACATCGAGCCGGCGCGCAAGACGCTCATCATGGCGGCCAACGGCGACACCATCCACGAGTTCTTCGTGGAGAACAGGACAGTCGTCCCGCTGGACCGTATGCCGCGCAGGCTGCTCGAAGCCGTCGTGGCCGTCGAGGACCGGCGCTTCTACCAGCACTACGGCTTCGACCTGCGCCGCTTCGTGAAGATCCTCTGGATCAACCTGACATCCACGTCCAGCCCCGGCGCCAGCACCATCACACAGCAACTCGCGCGCAACACGTTTCTCACGCTCGACAAGACGATATCCCGCAAGATCAAGGAGATGATTCTCGCGCTGCAGATCGAACAGACCTACAGCAAGGACGAAATCCTCGCCATGTACCTCAACGAGATCTACATGGGCAGCGGAGCCTACGGCATGCAGGCGGCAGCACGCACCTACTACGGCAAGAACCTGTGGGAGATCGGAGACGCCGAAGCGACCCTGCTCGCCGGCGTTCTGCAGCTTCCCGAGGTCTACTCGCCAAAGCGGCATCTGGACCGCGCCTACCGTCGTCGCGCCGTCGTCCTCGAATCGATGATCGCTGCCGGCTACATCGGACGCGAGGAGGCCCTCGCCATCAGAGAGACGGAGGTCCTCGTCTCGGGCCCTCCGGAGGATGCCGACGCCCCCGGCTTCGCCGCCTACTTCGTCGAGGAAATACGCAAGCGTCTCGAGGACAGATACGGTTACGAGGGTCTCTACAACAAGGGTCTGCGGGTGACCACCACGCTAGTGCCCGAATACCAGCGCTGGATGGAGAACGCGTCGGAGAACCATCTCCAGGCCATGGAGCTGGAGAACGAGTATCCCTTCACCAAGGCGATGTACGATAGTCTGGTCGCGGCGGGTGAAACGCCGGAGGGCATCGGCTACCTGCTCTCCGCGTCCGTGCTGATGGATGCAAGGACCGGTGCCATCCTGGGACTCGTCGGCGGGCGGGACTACAGGGACTCCAAATGGAATCTCGCCACGCAGGCCACCCGCCAACCCGGCTCGATCTTCAAACCGGTGATCTATCTCACGGCCCTGAACCACGGCTACGTGCCGTGCTCGATCCTGATGGACACGCCCGTGCTGATCGACACGGGCGTAAGCCTCTGGCGGCCACGGAACTTCAACAACCGCTTCATCGGCCCGGTGACGCTCAGATACGCCCTCAGCCATTCCAAGAACGTTGTCACCGCGAAGCTGATCAACGACTTCGGCGTGGCGCCCGTGCTCGACACCGCGGCCCAGATCGGCATCACCAGCGATCTGCCTCCCGTTCACGCCCTGGCCCTGGGAGCCGGTGAGGTGAACTTGCTGGAGATGGTGGCCGCCTACGGCGCCTTCGGCAACCACGGCGTGCACGTCGATCCCTACTTCATAACGCGCGTGGAGACGGAGAGCGGCGAGATCCTCGAGGAGGCGCACATCAGCCAACGCGAGGTGCTCGACCCCGCACAGGCCTACCTGATGAGCGATCTCATGCAGTCCACCTTCGCTCCCGGCGGCACGGCGGTGAGCGCCCGCAGACTGGGGTTCACCAAGACGGCGGCCGGCAAGACGGGCACCTACAACAAGTATACCGATGCCTGGTTCGTGGGCTTCACGCCGACCTTCGTGGCCGGTGTCTGGGTGGGCTTCGACGAGAAGATCAACATGGGCCACAAAGCCACCGGCGCCCACATGGCCCTGCCCATCTGGGTCGGCTTCATGAAGGAAGTGACGAGGGACCGACCGGACGAGCCGTTCGTGCGTCCCGCCGGGATCGTGGAAAAGCACGTGTGCCTGCGCTCAGGAATGCTGGCCACCACGCGCTGCGACTCGACGGCCCTGGAGGTATTCCTGGCCGACAACTTTCCCCAGCGCGCCTGCGACATGCACGGTGGACCCCTGCAGGATTTCGACGGCTTCCAGAAGGACTTCAGCACCCTCGATGACGAGGAAGAATTCTAGCAGGCGGACGGTGAGCCGGACGAACCGGTCATCCTGCCCAATACCAGCTCCGGCAGGTCCGATCGCTGGTCGGCGATCGTGACGGCGCCGGACACGTGGACCGCGGCCCTGGCCGCCGCCGCTGCGTCCCGGCTGCGGATCCAGGCCAGCGGCTGATCCTCCTCGACCCTGTCTCCCCGCTTGACGACGAAGTCGATGCCCGCGCTCAGGTCGAGCTCGTCCTCCACGCGCAGGCGGGCGCCGCCGATCTCGGCCAGGGCGTCGCCGAATTCGCGGCAGGCTATCTCGCCCACCCAGCCCTGCCGCGGCGCCGCCACGGCCAGGACGCGCGGCGCGACGTCCAGCCCGAAGTCCTCGGCCTCGGGGTCCAGGCGGCCGCCCTGGGCCGAGACCCAGGCCTCCATCATCGCGAAGGCCTCGCCCTCGTCCCAGGCCCCGCGGACCCTGTCCAGGGCCGAGGCGCGATCCGGCGCCTGGCCGGCGGTGAGCACCATCTCGGCGACGAGCTCCTCGGTCAGCCGGACGAGGTCGGGCGGCGCCTCCGCGCGCGCGCCGGGGCGCAGGGCGGCGAAAGCTTCGCGTGTCTCGTTGGCGTGCCCGACGGCGATGCCAAGGGGTTGCGACATGTCCGAGAAGATCACGGCCATGCGCCGGTGCCAGGCCTTGCCGATCCGCACGAGCGATTCCGCCAGCGCGCGCGCGTCGTCCATACCGGTCATGAAGGCACCGGAGCCGACCTTGAGATCGATCACGATGGTCTCCGGCCCGGCCGCCAGCTTCTTGCTCATGATGCTGGCGGTGATCAGGGGGATGCAATCGACGGTGCCGGTCACGTCGCGCAGGGCATAGATGCGGCCGTCGGCGGGAGCGATGCCGGGGCCCTGGCCGATGATCGCGCAGCCGACATCGCCCACCAGGCCGATGAACTCGTCGTTGTCCAGATTGATGCGATAGCCGGGGATGGCCTCCAGCTTGTCGAGCGTGCCGCCGGTATGTCCGAGTCCGCGCCCCGAGAGCATGGGCACCTTCAGACCGCATGCCGCCCCCAGCGGGGCCAGCAGGAGACTCACCTTGTCGCCCAGACCGCCGGTGCTGTGCTTGTCGGCCGTGGGCGACAGGGCACCCAGGTCGAGCTGCTCGCCGGAGCGCAGCATGGCGCCCGTCAGGGCCGTGACCTCCTCCGGATCCATCCCCCGGAACCAGATGGCCATGAGCAGGGCCGCCATCTGGTAGCGCGAAACGTCGCCCACGGTGAAACCGGCGACAACGTCTTCGATCTCGGCGACGGTCAAGGCGCCGCCGAGCTTCTTGCGCTCGATCAGACGGACGACGTTCATCTCTCATCTCCGCGATCGAAGGTGACGAAGGGGCGCGGCAGCAGATCGCGCAGATCGTGTTCCTCGACGGCGTCCTCCCTCCCCGCCAGGTAGATCTTGAGGTCGGACCCGAATTCAACCAGCACCTGACGACAGGCGCCGCACGGCGGCGTCGGCTCGGCCGTGCCGGTGGCCACCGCGCACGCGGTGAAGGCGGTACAGCCCTCGGACACCGCCTTGAAGACCGCCGTGCGCTCGGCACAGATGGACAGGCCGAAGCTTGCGTTCTCGACATTCGTGCCGGTATAGACGCGTCCATCTTCGCCCAGCAGGGCGGCGCCCACGCTGAAGCCGGAATACGGGGAGTGGCTGCGCAGCATGGCCGCACGCGCGGCCGCGACCAGGGCATCACGGTTCACATCCATCACTCCTCCTCAGCCGGTTGCAATGCCGCGAGAAAACTCGTGCCGAGCTCCGGCGCGGGCAGCCCGAAATATTCCGCCAGGGTCGCCCCCAGGTCCGCGAACGTTTCCCTCACGCCGAGGTCGCGGCCCGGGCCGCTTCCGCCCAGCTTGGCCAGCAGCGGCACGTACTCGCGCGAATGATCGGTGCTGGGCGTGGTGGGATCGTTGCCGTGATCGGCCGTCATCAACAGCAGATCCCCGTCGCGCAGACCGTCCAGGAATCCCGACAGCCAGCCGTCGAAAGACTCCAGGTCCCGGGCCATGCCCGCGGGGTCGTTGCGATGTCCCCAGAGCATGTCGAAATCCACCAGGTTCAGGAGATACAGGGCGGAGGCGTCGGCGGCGGCTTCATAGAGTCCCGCCAGGGCCTTCATCCCCGCCGCGTTGGACTTCGACACGATCTTCTCGCTGATGCCGGCACCCGCGTAGAGGTCGGCGATCTTGCCCACGGCCTTCACGGGCACGCCGCGTGCCGCCAGGCGGGTCAGCAGCAGATGGCCCGGCGGTGCGACGGAGAAATCGCGGCGGTTGGGCGTGCGTACGTACGCACCCGAGGTGCCGGTGAACGGCCTGGCGATCACGCGGCTCATCTCGTGGGGGGGCCTCAACATCCGCCGGGTCGCTGCGCAGACGCGGTAGAGCTCGTCCAGCGGGACCACGTCCTCGTGGGCCGCGATCTGGAAGACCGAATCGGCGGAGGTGTAGACGATCAACTTGCCGGTGGCGACGTGCTCGTCACCCAGGTCCTGGATGATCTGCGTGCCGGAAGCAGGCCTGTTTCCGATCAGGTCGTGACCTGTTGTCTCGCGGAACGCGGCGAGCAGGTCCTCGGGAAAACCGGCCGGATACGTGGGATAAGGGCGGTCCGTGAGTACACCCATGAGTTCCCAGTGACCGGTGGTGCTGTCCTTGCCTTTCGACATCTCGGCCATGCGGCCGTAGCTGCCGCGCGGACGGGCGGCCGGCGGCACGCCCTCTATCCCGTGCAGGTTGCCGAGTCCCAGCGCCTGCAGACACGGCAGCGCGAGCCCGCCCACGTGCTCGGCAGTATGGCCGAGCGTATCGGATCCCACGTCGCCGTACGCGGCGGCGTCGGGCAACGCACCCACGCCCACACCATCCAGGATGATCACGATGGCTGTCCCCAAATCCGCCTCCCTTCGTGCGACATCGGCCCAGCCTAGGATCGCCTCCACGGTAAGTCAACGGCATGCTGCGGGCAAGCTGCCGGCAGTCCACGCTTGTCTGGTCGGCCACGGCGCGTATTATATGACGCATGCATGCCGACCTCTTCGCCAAGGATGACCCGCGCCCGCGCGGGTCGGAGTCCGTGAAAGACACGGAAGCCGCCGGGTCAACGTCGACCCCGCTCGCCGAACGCATGCGTCCGCGCTCGGTCGACGAGATCGTCGGGCAGGACGACCTGCTCGGGCCGGACAGACCCTTGCGGCGCCTGATCGACGGGGACATCCTCCCCTCGCTGCTCCTGTGGGGTCCGCCGGGTTGCGGCAAGACCTCGCTGGCCCGCGCCGCCGCCCGCGCGACGGACGCCCATTTCCTCGAATACAGCGCCGTGCAGGTGGGCAGCAAGGAACTGAAGGCGGTGATGGCCGAGGCCGCGCGGATCCGCCGCTCCCTCGGCCGGCGCACCATCATCTTCCTGGACGAGATCCATCGCTTCAACAAGGCCCAGCAGGACGCCCTGCTGCCCTGGGTCGAGAAGGGCGATGTCACCCTGATCGGCGCCACGACCGAGAACCCGTCCTTCGAGATCAATGCCGCGCTGCTGTCGCGTACGCGGCTGTTCGTGCTGCAGCTGCTGCGCGAGGACCACCTGGTCGTCATCATGAAACGCGCGCTCGAAGATCCCCGGGGGCTCGCGGGCTATGCGCCCGTTCTCACGGACGGAGCCCTCGGCGCGCTGGCGATCATGAGCGACGGGGATGCGCGCGTGGCCCTGAATCTCCTGGAGATGGCCGCCGCCGCGGCGTGCGAGGGGCCGGTCAACCCGGGATCGCTCACCCTCGACACCGATGACATCACGCGCATGGTGCATGAGCGCAGCATCCGCTTCGACAAGGCGGGCGAGGAATTCTACAACCTCATCAGCGCCCTGCACAAATCGGTGCGCAACAGCGACGCCGATGCCGCCATCTACTACCTGGCGCGCATGCTGGAAGGCGGCGCCGACCCGCTCTACGTGTCCAGGAGGCTGGTGAGATGCGCCAGCGAGGACGTCGGGATGGCCGACCCCGGCGCCCTGGTCCAGGCCATCGCCGCCCGGGACGCCGTGCGCTTCGTCGGCATGCCCGAGGCCGCGCTGGCCCTTGCGCAGGCGTGCGTCTACCTTTCCCTGGCGCCCAAGAGCAATGCGCTCTATAAAGCCTACCAGGCCGCTGCCGATGAGGTCAGGGAGGGCATCACGCCGCCCGTACCATTCCAGCTGCGCAACGCCCCCACAGCCCTGATGAAGCAGCTTGGCTACGGCAAGGACTATGCATATGCTCACGACGAGGCGGGCGGCGTCGCCGCCATGGAGTGCCTCCCCAAGCGACTGCGCGGGCGCCTTTTCTACGAGCCGACGATGCGGGGGCTGGAGAAACGTTACCGCGAGCGACTGGAACGGATACGGGAATGGCGAAAGCACGCAACCCGGGACGACGACCCGGCAGGAGACGAATGATGAAGAGAATCGGGGTTCTCACCGGCGGCGGCGACGCGGCCGGCATGAACGCTGCCCTGCGGGCGGTCGTGAGGACCGGCCTCGGCGCCGGTGTCGAGATCATCGGTATCCGCCGGGGTTGGCTCGGGCTCAGCGAAGCCCATGCGATGCCCCTGTCCACCGCCGATGTGGGCGGGATCCTCCACCAGGGCGGCACCATCCTGCGCACTTTCCGGTATCCCGAGTTCGTGGAGAAATCCGGCCAGGACAAGGTGCGCCAGGCCCTGCGGGAGCTCAAGCTGGACGGCATGGTGATCATCGGCGGCGACGGCAGCTTCCGCGGTGCGCGCGTGCTCGACCAGGAATTCGACCTGCCGGTCATGGGCGTCCCCGCCACCATCGACAACGACATTCCCGGTACGGACTTCTCGATCGGTTTCGATACCGCCCTGAACATCGCCGTGGACGCCGTGGACAAGATCCGGGATACCGCGTCGAGCCACGGGCGCATTTTCGTGATCGAGGTCATGGGTCGCCGCTGCGGCCTGCTGGCCATGGAGGCCGGTCTGTGCTGCGGCGCCGAGGAGGTCATCGTGCCGGAGATACCGCACGACCTCGACGCGATCTGCCACCGTATCGAAGGGGGATACGACCGGGGCAAGCAGCATGCGGTGATCATCGTGGCCGAGGGGGCGGCCAAGGCGCCCTACATCGAGTACGAGTTGAAGTCCCGCCTGCAGCGCAGCGTGCGCATGGTGGTGCTGGGGCACGTCCAGCGCGGCGGGTCCCCCACCGCATCGGACCGCGTCCTGGCCACCAAGCTGGGCGTGGCGGCGACCGAGCTGCTGATCTCCGGCCAACGCTGCAAGATGGTCGGCCTCGTCGCCAACCGGGTCAAGACGAGCTCGCTCGTCGCGCGGGGACACAGCACCCACGACGCCGTGCTGGCCTACGAGGAGATGCTGCGCAAGCTCACCTGACACCTCGTGGATCGGCTGCCGACGATACGAGCCCTCCGCCGCGCGGCGGAGGGCTCGTCGTTTCGGCGCGCCGTTCAGAGGCTAATTGCCTAATTGCCGACGATGTAGGTATTGGCGTAGCGGAACCAGTTTATCTTCATGGTGCCGCAGATGTGGCCCAGATCTCCGTAGGTCTTGCGTCGCTCGGTACGCTTGTCCTCTACGCTGGCGAGCGAGAAGGAGCCCACCAGCGGCAGGTTCTTCGCCTTGAGCAGTTCGAGCATGTATTGGGCGCCCACCTCCAGTTCCACGATGCGGAAGGTGGACTTGGGAAAGACCGCGTACCAGGAGTAGTCGGCGGCCGTGGCGTTGGCCCTCTGCTCGTCGGTCAGGTCGTGGCGCGGCATGTAGACGAAGTTCTCCACGATCGACTGCACCTTCAGCAGCGCATCCCCTTCGTTCGCGGGCATGTAGTCCTGGATGAGGCTCACGCGTTGCCAGTCCAGGTCCGGAAGAGGCGCGCCGGGCGTCTCCATCTCGGTCTGGCTGAGGGGGGTGATGTCCGGGATCAGGTAGGTGCCGACCGAATCGACGGACGTGATCATCTCCCCGTTGCGGTACCGCTTGAGGAAGAGGTGCGTGGTCGTGTTGTTGTTATCGAAGCGCTTCTGCACGCCCAGCCGGGAACCTGCGTAACTGGCGTAGTTGTTTTCGATGTCGGGACCGACCAGGAAGTGCAGCTGGTTGCCCTTGCGAACGATGGCCAGGTCGCCCTTGGCGTAATCGAGCTCGGGTGCGTCGATCTCGAACAGGAAGTCCGCGCTCAGGGTGTCGCCGGCCATCACGCGCTCAAGCGTCGTGTAGACGTACGGATCGACAACTTTCTCCCCTCCGCAACCGGCCAATCCGGCGAGGGCTGCGACGGCCAGGGCCAGCAGCAGCGGACAAGAGGCCCGGCACGGCGAGGATGAAACAGCAAACATGGAAAACCTCCCTTGGCGTATCGACCTCATCATCCGGCAACCGGCCGGACAATCATGGGCATCTTCAGATCAGAATCGATTCACGCGGCATGTTATCCGCCGTTCGCTTCGTCGTCAAGGCCGGGCAGGGCGGACGCTATGAAATTGGCGACTTCGCGTGGAAAATGCAAATGGCAAAAGCGGAATTGATCGGAGGCTAAAGGCCGGGCAGAGCCTCCGCCAGTTCCAGGAGCAGTTCGTGCGTGGGTTTGTTGCATTCCCACAGGGTGTGGAAGATGTCCCAGTGCTGCGGCAAGAGCATGCCCGTGACCGAGAAGGTGCGGAAGAATCGACGCCTGCGCTCCGCCACCGGATGGCCCGGCATGGCGGCGCGCCGCAAGCGACCGTCCACGGTCACGGCCCAGGCTTCCTGATACGATTCCGCCAGCTTTCGCGGCACCTCCTCTGGCCGGACGACCCCCGCCAGGATGTCCTTCACGGCAAGAAACTGGTGATGGAGATAGCGCTCGGCCTTGCGGGCGGAGAACGCGGCGGGTGTAACCGGATCCGGGTCGCGCCTTTCGCCGAGTTCCCACGGCAGGGACGCCGGCCTCATGGTCAACGAGGCCGCGCTATCGCGCAGGAAGAGATCCTCGTGACAATACAGGTTCAGCTCCGTCCGGTCGCATATGCCCAGCCAGGAGCGCTCGTCGGCCGCGACATCGTCCACGATCAGGGCGATCTCGGTCAACCAACGCCACAGCTCGTGCTGGGCTGAAGCCGCGCGCGCCAGGGGAATCAGCCGTTCCCCGTATTGCCAGTCGGTGGGCAGGATCACGATGCGCTGGGTCAAGCCGGCTACTCCTCGATCAGGGGCCCGCCGTCCACGGGACGCAGACGGGCGGTGAAGTGGCGCAGGATGGGCGCTTCGTATTCGATCTCCAAACCCCGCAGGCGCTCGCGACGTTCCCCGAGTCTGCCGCAAATCTCGGCCACGTATGTCAAGTGGGTCTCGGTGTAGACGCGGCGCGGTACCGCCAGGCGCACGAGCTCCATCGCGGGGTAGATCGTCTCTCCCGTCCCTGGATCGGTATGGGCGAACATGAGACTGCCGATCTCCACGCCGCGCACACCTCCCTCCAGGTAGAGCGCGCAGGCCAGGGACTGGGCCGGGAACAGGGCTTGGGGAATGTGCGGCAGCATACTCTTGGCGTCCACGTAGACGGCGTGCCCGCCCACGGGCCTGATGATGGGGACGCCCCGCGCCTGCATCTCCTCGCCCATGCGTTGCACTTGGCCGATGCGGTAGGTCAGGTAGTCGTCATCGACGACTTCCCTCAGTCCCTGGGCCACGGCCGCCAGGTCGCGGCCGGCCAGCCCTCCGTAGGTGCGAAAGCCCTCGATCAGGATCAGCAGGTTGGTGATGTCCTGAGCCCAGTCGTCGTCGTCCAGGCAGAGGAACCCCCCTATGTTGACCAGCGCGTCCTTCTTGGCGCTCATGGTGCAGCCGTTGCCGAGCGAGAAGATCTCCCTGGCGATCGCCTTGATCGACATCTCCGCGTAGCCCTCCTCGCGGCGCTTGATGAACCAGGCGTTCTCCGCAAATCTACACGCGTCGAAGATCAGGGGCAGGCCCTTGTCCCTGCAGAAATCCGAGACGGCGCGGATGTTCGCCAGCGAGACCGGCTGGCCGCCGCCGCTGTTGTTGGTGATGGTCAGCATGACGAAGGGGATGCGGTCTCCGTACCGCTCGTAGGCGGCGCCGAGCTTGTCCAGAGACATGTTGCCCTTGAAAGGCAGTTCGATCGATGGGTCGAGACCCTCGTCGATCACGCAGTCGATGGCCAGGGCACCCTGGTGTTCCACGTTGGCACGGGTCGTGTCGAAGTGGATGTTGTTGGGCACCACCGAATCGGCCTTCAGCCGCGTGGTGAACAGGAGGTTCTCCGCCACCCTCCCCTGATGTGTCGGGATGACGTGCTTGTAGCCGAAGAGGTCGCGGATCGTCGCCTCGAATTCGTAGTAGTTTCGACTGCCCGCATAGGCCTCGTCGCCCTGGACCAAGGCGCCCCACTGGGCGTCGCTCATGGCTGAGGTGCCGCTGTCGGTGAGCAGATCGACATAGATCGCTTCGGAGGGGATGCTGAAGAGGTTGTACCCCGCTTTCCTCAGATGGGCCGCCCGCTCGGCGGGGCTCACGTTCTTGACGTGCTCGACGACCTTGATGCGGTAAGGGACGAAGGGCAGATCCATGCTCCCACTCTCCGGTTGCACTGCGGGAATGTCCGAAGCGCCTCTGACAGGGCGAACTTAACAGCAGGGCACATCGTGGACAAGCAACACCTGGCGTCGCGCGGTGACGAGGCGGTCGGCTATGATCCGTCCGTCAGCGGGGAACGATCCTTGTACAGGACCAGCAGCCGATCGGTCGCCCGCTGCAGGACCTGATAGTGATGCAGCGGCGGCTCGGTGCCCAGACAGAAATACGCGAGCGAACCGGCCGGCGCGCCCTCGCCTTCGTCCGGCGTCGATAGCATCAGCACCGGGCTGCCCCGACCGGCGGACGGCTGATCGGGCAGCTCGCCGACGACACGGCGCCAGGCTTCCAGCAGGGGCCTGGCCAGGAATTCAACGAGATCCACATCCGCAAAATCGCTGGCCAACCTCGCGGCGCGGGCACGATTGGCGGAACATGCCAAAAACGATTCCGACCAGCCCGACCGGGACACCCTGTCATGGAATCCACCCACCGTGAGCCCGGTTTCGTCCCTCAGGCCCTCCAGCCAGACACGGTATTCCGCGACATCCGACCGCGGCAGCAGGGCGGCGGCATGGGCGACGCCCGCCCCGCTGTCCCCCGTATCGTCACCTGCCAGACACGCGACGGCGTCACGAGCGGCCGCGACGAATTCCAGCGTGCCCGGCAACAGCAGCTCGTCGAGTTCCCAGCGGTAGACGGGTAGCCAGCCCATCCGCGCGGCGGCGCGGCCGAGGTATTCCAGGTCCGCGGGGACGGGGGCGACGGCATGCCATAGCAGACCGCCCCATTCCGCCTGTTTCTCGCACATCAGGGTCATGCCGTCGTCCAGGCTGGCCGTGAGCATTGCACACACCTCGCCGCGAGCCTGACGACTCGGCTGCAGCCGAGGGCGGCGTCGTGTCGCCTGTTCCGCCATGTCCAGCACCTCCTCGCAGACCCGCCGCGACTGCCGCTTCTGTGCGGTCATCCGGCGGACCGCTTCCGCCTCGGGAGGAGTCAGGAAGAGGTGCTCCCAGGACTCGGTGGCCAGCACCGGCTCCACCGTCCAGATCTGGACGCCCAACCGGAACCTCTGCGCCAGGCGGAAACGCTCGGCGGCTCCCATCAGGTGGGCCTCCAGCAGAACCGCGACCTCGCCCGCCGGATTGTGAGGGATGGTATCTCCCGCCAGTGACGATCCCACGGCGAGGTCCGTCCCGAACCGAATCCTGGGGCTGCGCGCATGGATGCCGCACCTGCGCCAGGCCAGGTTGTAACGAACGGCCGTTGCGGTGTCCGGGCAGAAGACCGTCATGTCGGCGCTGTCCGCGCGATCGGCGGACGCTAGCGCAAGTGCCTGGGCGATGGTCGGCAGACGCCCGGTGCCCGACAGACCCTCGAGCACCAACAACTCGGGCCCGCCCGCACCGACCGCCTCGACCAGGTCGCTGGCGATGACGGCATGGGCCAGGGCGGCATCGACGGGCAACTCCCGGTGCGTGGGGACCGGGAGCGCCGGCAACTCCGTGACGAAACCGGTGCGCCAGGCTTCCAGCAGCCGCTGCCGCCAGGCGTCTTCCTCCCTCGTGAGCGAACCAAGCAACGTGATCGCGGCGGCGAAGACCGCCGAGCCTTCGCGCAAGGGTCCGGAGCTGGGATCGGCTGCGACCTCGCCGGGCTCACAGGGCCCGCGCACGTGCCACAGGCCGAGCAGCACGCCCGTTTCCAGGGCCTCCTCGCCGAGAATCATGGACGCCTGGTCGGCCAGACGGACCGTTCCGGGCGCCTCACCGCCGACGCCGGGCGCGAAGAGCGCGCGGAAGGCGCCGGTCAGGAAATCGAGCTGGCAATGCAGATTGGCGATTACGTCCTCGAGGTTGCCGACGTAGCCGAATCGCCGCTGCGGTCCGTTGATCACACCCCTGGTCGAGGCGTACAGGAGGTTGTCGAGGTGGTCCCCGGCGTCGGCAGCGTCCTCGGTGCCGGCCGGCAGCGTCAAGGACTCGCCGAGCAGGAATCGATCTAGCCAGGCGAGCTCCACGTCGTCGACTTCCAACGGAAGATCGTCCAGTTGCAGATGCCCCACGACTCCGGGGCGCAGGGAGGCCATCAACACGGGCAGGATGGAATCCAGAAGAGGGTGCAGGCGCATCAGCTTATACTCCGCCTCCATCGACGACAGGTCGCGGCACAGCAGGCGCGGGCCCGTCTCGTCCGATGTCTCCCGGGCGCCGGACGTCGCGGTCGGCTCGTTGTACACGGCCTGCAGCCAGGACGTCACGCCCAGGATCTTGCGCACCTCCGTGATGGGCATCCCGGTCAGTATCTCCACCAGGCGAGGCGAGAGCCATCCCCGCCAGCGCCAGGCCGGGTCCAGCCCGGGCGGAGCGGAGAAACGCGTCACCAGGAGCATGCGGGACGAGCCGGACGACACGCCGGCTGCGCTGGCCAGGCCGCCCATGTCCGCCGCCAGTTCAAGGGGATGGAACCAGAGGCTGACCGCTCCTCCCGTCTGGCGACGGCACTCCTGGAGATCCTCCTCGTTCGCGGGCGGTTCCAGCAGGGCGTGATGACATTCCGGCGGGGGGGCCGACAGCTCGCCGTGGACGCAAATCAACCAGTCCGGTGCTTCAGCGTCGCGGGTGGTGAGATACCTGTCGCGTTGGCGCCGCCAGGGAAGACGCGCCTCGCCGAGCAGGCACTTGAGCCGGTCGACATGCTCCGCCGCTACCCAGACGCACAGTGGCCGCCCCTGTCGCAGATCCTCGCGGTCCCGCAACGCGGCCACCTTGCGGCGCCAGATGTCAAACACGAGTTGTCTGCGCGCGGTCGGCTGCAGCCACCTGTCGAGGCTCACGCCACAGACGGGACACGGCTGGCGCCACCCGCGCCAGCTCGACTCGACACCGCACCCGGGACAGGCGCAGGTAGGATGTCCCAGGCGACCGACCGGTACAGGCGGCAAGTCGAGCAGGGAAGCCACGGTGGACGAGGCCCTGTCGAGGTAAGACCCGTCGCCGGCATCGGTGAGCAAGGCCCGGAAATAATCGCGCCAGGCCCGAGGCAGATTGCCGGCATGCAGGGTCGCGGGCGACCGCAACTCGTTCAGCACGAACCTCAGCACCGTGGCATGCTCGGAGCCGGCCGAGACGGCCGACGGCAACCAGTTCCGCAGATCGGTCGCCCACGTCTCACGGGGGGGGGTGGCTGTCAAGCGCCTCCGCAGGGTGGGATCGGCCAGTTCCTCCGGTGTCGCCCAGACCACCGCGTGCCAGGTGCCCAGGTCTTCCCCGTGCACCGGCAGGCAGGCGCCGGGCGAGAGGATGGCGTCGCGCAGAGCCGTCGCTTCCGGCGGCGGCGTCCCGGCGATCACGAGCAGCCAGGCATCCAGCTCTCCACGTTCCCTGGCCCCCGTCACCCGCCGCAGGGTGGCGAGCCAGGCGGCCCCCGGATCGCCGATCACCAGGCGCCGGCCACGCTCGCGCCAGCCGGCCGGCAGACCCCCGTCCGCGACGGCCAGGACGCCGGCCGGCAGACCCAGCATGTTCTCGTCGATCCAGCCCTGGATGCGCAGCCATTCCACGGCCGCCTTCAGGGTCGGATCGGACCGCTCAGGCCGTGGAGCCCACCGCTTCCCCGGTCTGCCGGGCGCCAGGTCCGGCTCGGGCAGGTCATAGACCTCGGCCCGTCCGCCGCTGGCCAATCTGGCGGCTTCCACCGGAGGCACCGGAAAGGGCGCCACCGCCGTGGCGGAATCGAGGGGAAAGCTGCGCCACCAACGCGGGTCGGCCACGTCCACCTCCGCTGCCCCCCGGCTCATGAGCGCGCAGACCTCGAGTGCGCACACGGCGCGACGCTGCCGGATGCGCAGGGAAACGGCGGCATCGCGTTCGCGCCAGCCCCTGTGCGGTACGGCGGCTACATCTTGCGCAGGCTCGATATCGAGGCTCTCCAGCCGGACGACGACGAGATACCCGTCGCGCAGACGACCGCGCGTCGCGTCCGGGCGCCAGAAGTCGGTCGGATCCTCCCACAGCAGTGCGGTCGCCGCTACCGACCCGAGTTCCCCCCGTTGGTACGCGGCCAGGAAAGACCGTACCGGTCCCTCCCGCCCCGGCAGCAGATGTACGCGTCGGCCGACGTCGGTTAGATGCGCGAGCCGCTGCATGAGCCCGATAGCGGCCCGGCCCACCTCGACCCTGGCGTCGGGCGTGGTGCCGCCACCGGCCAGACGCAGATGCGGGAAGCGCTGGTCCGAGAGCGCGAGACACACGGCGCGGCCGTACGGCGACAGCCAATCCACCAACAGAGTCTCCAGGTCGCCACGCAAGAAGCCGCCGCCTAGCACCAGCGAGAGATGTGATCTGCCGGTTCCGGCGAGCCCACGGTGGAAAGCCCGTATATCCTCGCCGTGGTCGGTCAGGAGCCGCCAGTGGACGGCCGGGCTGTCGCAGAACACCCAGGCCGCCTCCCGATCACCGTCATCGCCCCAGGCCAGCCGGCGCATAGCGTCGGGCACGACCAAGTCGTCCACCGTACCGACCACCACCTCCGATCCGGCAGCGCGCTCCACGTACTCCCGTGCCCAACCCGTCCCGTCCGGACCCAGGGGCGTGCGCGGCAGGGCCTCGGCCAGGTCGTGGTACTCGTCGTAGAGCGGCACGACGCCGGGCGCCCAGGGGCGGAAGCGGCGGAAATCCATGAGATCGCCGTTGTGGGTCTCGGTGATGCGGCACCAGTGGAATAGAGGGAGGAGTTCGTGCGCGTCACTCCCCTGTGGACCGAGCAGAGCGGTGAGCCGGGACAGCGCGGCATCCCGGTCGTGGACCTCGTCACGGGGAGGTATCAGCGTATGACGCCCGCCTCGTCGCGCGAGACAGGACGCCAGGTCGTCCCAGCGGTCCATGCCGTCCAGTACGAGCCGCCAGTGGTGCCTGTCCGCCCCCCACCGTCGGAGAACCTCCCCGGGACGTCCCGTACTGACCACCGCCACGTCATGCTCGACGAGCGATGGATCGAGAACGAAGTCCGGAGGCGCAGCCTGCGCGGGACCCGGGAAGTGCGGGTTGGCGCGGTCGAGCAGTCGCGTGGCGGTCAGTCCCGAACCCGGCATCAGCTCGGGCGGCATGAACGAAGCCAGGAACGTGGCGGGCCGATCGCCTCGGCGCGATAGTTCGCGAATGCCACACCGCAGGGCCGGATCGGCCGCGAGGATGTGATGCAACACGCCCAGCCAGACCTGACCATAGATCAGCGCCCGGTCGATCCCGCTGCCTGGTATCAGCAGCTCCAGATCGAGATCGGGATGTGGCGGTGGGTTCTGCGCTGGGCGTCCATGCCCCGGTCCGTAGGATCGGGCGAGGGCGGCCAGCGCTTTGTCAGAAACGGCGTCAGGATACGATTCGGATTCGAGAAACACATTCACGAATCCATCTATTTCCTCTGATACCAGGATGTTGCATGGCGCGCCGCGTCTCACGACGCGTCCGCTGCAGATCCGGAGGTGCTCCTGCAGGGGAGCGGGATCATCGCCCGGCGTCCAGGAAACGACGTCCCGCGGCTGCTCGCCCTGCCAGAGGAGGCACTGCCAGGTGCCGTCCGCGTGGGCCATCGTGGCCCAGGCCCCTGAGCCCGCGAGCGCGCGCCCGCCGATGACGTCCAGGATCGCCAGCCGCCTGGCCTCGTTCTCCGGCGACAGCATCCCGCCCATCGCGAGCAGCCGTTTCGCCTCGGCGTAGCGTGGCACCGAGAGACAGATCCCGCCCACGTTGCCCAGGATCTCCGCTGCCCGCAACCGCGCTTCGTCGCGACAGGGGGCCGTAGTGTCCCCGGATTCGAGGTACGCCAGGAACAGCGGGACCGCTTCCCGGGGGGATCCCAGATGACGGTCGGTGAGCAGGGCGCAATACCAGCACCGCTCCGTCTCCTGCGCCGAGGTCGTGAAATGATCGGCAGACAGCAGCGAGAGCAGATCGGCGGCCAGGGCACGCGCCCGCTCGTCGCCGGCCGCGGGAGTCGTCCGGCGATCGAGCAATCGCGCGCCGCGGCGCACGAGATCCAGCCTGGCCCCGGCCGCCAGTGGCGTGCCCACGGGGACGACGCCGGCGGGGGGCATCTCGCCCAGTTCCAGCGCCGCATCCAAGGCGGCTGCGCAGTACGGATGGGGGTCCAGGGACGGCTGGTCGGCGAGACGGCTGGCGGAAGCCAGAAAGACGGCGAGCCCGAACACGTCCAGGCGTTCGCGGGCACCGCATCCTGCGGCGTCGGCGAGCGTCCCGCGCGCCCGTTCCAGCGCCGCCCGGGCCGCGTCCCGGTAGTGACCGCGGAATTGCTCCGTCTCGTGCTGCCAGCGTGCGGCTTCGCCGGCCTCGTCACGTCCGCCGAACCCTCGCCAGAAGCGCCGCGCGGCGTCACCGACCGTCTCGGTCCAGAAGACGCGTCCCGGGGACTTGCCGCGCGAAGCCGAGGCTTCGCGGTAGCCGTCCTCGGCGCCCTGCAGATCTCCCTGCTCCAGCCGCTCCTTCGCTCGGGCGAGGACTTCCCAGTAACTCATCGCCTTCCTTCCCCATCACACGACGATGTTCACCAGCTTGTTGGGAATCACGATCACCTTGCGTACGGTCTTATCGCCGATCAGCTCGGGGATGCGTCCGTGGGACAGGGCCTCCCTTTCGAGCTGTCCCCGCTCGGCGTCCCGGGACGCTTCCATGCGTTCCCGGATCTTGCCGTTGATCTGGATGACGTAGGTGATGGAATCCGCGATGAGGTACTCCTCGCGCCACTGCGGCCAGGTCGCGTCGAAGACGCTCGTGCCGCCGCCGAGGCGTTCCCAGAGCTCCGCTCCCAGATGGGGGGCGAAGGGGGCCAGCATGCGCACCAGCACCTCGAGTCCTTCCCGGAAGTTGGCGTCGCCCAGATCCACGATGTCTCGGCCCGCGTAATGGTACAGGGCGTTGGTCAGTTCCATCAGGCGGCTCAGCGCCGTGTTGAACTGGAAGCGCTCGATGTCCTGGGTGCAGCCCTTGATGGAGTTGTGCATGACACGACGCAACCGCGGCCAGCGCCGCCGTGTGTCGTCGGGCGCGAGGGGAACGGCATCGGCCGGGGCGTCACCAGCCGGCGAATGCCCGTCCTGCGCCGCGTCGATCAGACGCCACACGCGGTTGAGATAGCGCCAGACCCCGTCGATGCCGTCGTCGGTCCAGTCGCCGCCCTCGGCAAAGGCGAAGCCGAACATGAGGTAGGTGCGCAGGGTATCGGTGCCATAATTCGCCAGGTAGTCCGCCGGCACGACCGTATTCCCCTTGCTCTTGGACATCTTTTCGCCGTTGCGTGTGATCATGCCCTGGTGGCGCAAGCTCCGGAACGGCTCCTCCGACGGTACCAGGCCCAGGTCGTAGAGCACCATGTTTATGAAGCGGGCGTAGATCAGGTGCCCGTAGGCGTGGTCGGCGCCGCCCACGTACATCTCGATGGGAAACCACTTCGCGAGGGTTTCGCGGCGGAAAGGCGCGGTGTCCAGTCCCGGCTCGAGGTAACGCAGGAAGTACCACGAACTGCAGACGAAGGTGTCCATGGTGTCCGGGTCGCGGCGCGCGGGTTCGCCGCACTGCGGGCATCGCGTGTTCATGTACGACGCGCAGGCGGCCAGCGGCGACTTGCCCCGCGGGCGGTATTCCGCGACCTCCGGCAACAGCACCGGGAGCTGCTCGTCGGGCACCGGGACCTCGCCGCAATGCGCGCAATGCACGATGGGGATCGGCGCGCCCCAGTAGCGCTGGCGGCTGATGATCCAGTCCCGCAGACGATACTGGATGGTCGCCGCACCGAGTCCCCGGGCCGCGAGGGACTCGACGATCCTGCGGCCGCCCTCGACGCTGTCCATTCCGTCGTGTTCCCCGGAATTCAACATGCTCCCCGGCTCGGTGTAAGCGGCTTCCAGCGGCGCCTCGGGATCGCCGCCGGGAGCGAGGATGACGCGGCGGACCGGCAGGCCCAGCTCCGCGGCGAAGGCGAAGTCGCGCTCGTCGTGGGCGGGCACCGCCATCACGGCGCCGGTGCCGTAGGTGGCCAGGACGTAGTCCGCCACCAGGACGGGCACGCGCTCGCCGTTGACCGGGTTGACCGCCACGGCGCCGGTGTGCACGCCGGTCTTGGGCCGGTCGGTGCTCTGGCGGTCGACTTCGCTCAGGCGCTGGGCCTTGCGGCGGTAGTCCGACACCCCGGACCGATGGGCTTCGTCGGTGAGCGCGGCGACCAGCGGATGCTCCGGCGCCAGGGCCATGTACGTCACGCCGTAGAGCGTGTCGGGACGCGTAGTGAAGACGCGCAGCAGGGCGCCGCCGGCGGCGTCCGTCTCGGTGCCGGCCGGCAAGGCGCCGTCGACGGTCCCGGCCGGGACGGTGAAGACCACCTCCGCGCCGTGGCTGCGTCCGATCCAGTTGATCTGCTTCTTCTTGGTCTCCTCCGGCCAGTCCAGGGATGCCAGGTTGTCGATCAGGCGGTCGGCGTAACGCGTGATGCGGAAGCACCACTGCGTGAGGTTGCGGCGCTCGACCTCGGCGCCGTCGCGCTCGCACGCGCCGTCGACGACCTGCTCGTTGGCCAGCACCGTCTGGCAGGACGGGCACCAGTTCACCGGCATCGCCGCGCGGTAGGCCAGCCCGTTGCGGTAGAGGGTCAAGAACAGCCACTGGGTCCACTTGTAGTACTCGGGCGTGTGGGTCGCCAGCTCGCTGCGCCAGTCGTACATGGGCCCGAGGGTCTTGAGCTGTTCGCGGATGATACGGATGTTCTCCGCGGTATGCACGCCCGGATGCACGCCGCACTTGATGGCGTAGTTCTCGGCCGGCAGGCCGAAGCTGTCGAAACCCACCGGCTGGAAGACGTTGAAGCCGCGCATGCGCTTGAAGCGGGCCCAGGTGTCGGCGGGGACGTAGTTGTACCAGTGGCCCAGGTGGAGTCTGTCGCCGCTCGGGTAGGAGTACATGCTGAGGCAGTAGCAGCGGGGGCGGTCCGAGACGTGGTCCGTCTCGTCGTGGCGCGTTTCTTCCCAGCGCTTCCGCCAGCGCTCTTCGATTTCCCGGAAATCATATTCTGACATGTCGAGCGGCACCTCCGGTCGACACCGTCCGGATCCGAACGGCGCGCCGCGAATGATCTCTGTCGGGTGTGGATTGACCGGTCGTCGTGGGCAACACTAGCCGCATCCGATGCGTGATGCCAGGGCTAAAAAGCGGATCGACGGGCGGGCGGCGACGTCAACGGGCGGCGTCTCCGCGGCGTAACGCGAAGCGTGCAGGTCACGCGATCACGGGACACCCCTCAGCAGTTCGAGCCTCAGGCCGCCGCCGTCCGGACGGAGGGTAACCGACACCACGTCGAACCGCAAACGCGCGGCGCCCGGACAGTCCGCGGCGGCCAGATAGCGCCTGGCCGCCAGCCGCATCCGGCGCAGCTTGCGGGGC